>JBEOKH010000127.1:0-3445 GCA_040275625.1 Thauera sp.
CGCCTGATCCGCGCGCTGGTCGCCGGCTGCCGCGCCGAGCCGGCGCTCAACGCCTGGTACGAGCGCCACACCCTGACCCGGCGCCTGATCCCGCGCATCGACGTCGGCATCGCGGTCGACCTGCCCGACGGGCTCTTCGTGCCGGTGCTGCGCGACGTCGCCAGGCGCAGCGCGGACGACCTGCGCGGCGGGCTCGACCGCATGCGCGCCGACGTGCAGGCACGCCGGATTCCGGCCGAAGAGCTGCGCGGCCACACCATCACGCTGTCGAACTTCGGCATGATCGGCGGCAAGTACGCCTCGCCGCTGGTGGTGCCCCCCACGGTGGCGATCCTCGGCGCCGGCCGGATGCACGATCAGGTGCTGGCGGTCGACGGTGCACCGGCGGTGCGTCGGGTCCTGCCTCTCAGCCTCTCCTTCGACCACCGCGTGGTCACCGGCGGCGAAGCCGCACGGTTCTTGAAGGCGGTGATCGAAGACCTGGAGCGGCCTGCCTGAGGGGCGCTCAGGGCGCGCGCTGCGGCCAGGCGTCGAGGAAGGCCTCGAGCTCGGCGAGCGGTCGCGGCGCGCTGAACAGATAGCCCTGGTAGGCCGCACAGCCCTGGGCGGCGAGGGCGTCCCTCTGCGCCTCGGTCTCCACGCCCTCGGCGATCACCCGCAGGCCGAGGTTGTCGGCGAGCACGATGATCATGCGCGCGATCGCCGCATCGTTGGGATCGACCAGGATGTCGCGCACGAAGCCCTGGTCGATCTTCAGCTGATCCAGCGGCAGGCGTTTGAGATACGCGAGCGAAGAATAGCCGGTGCCGAAGTCGTCGAGCGAGAAGGCGACGCCGCAGGCCTTGAGCGCCGCCATCTTCGCGTTGACCTTGTCAATGTCGGTCACCAGCGAGCTCTCGGTGAGCTCCAGGTCGAGGCGCTGCGGATTGGCGCCCGAGCGCTCGAGCACCCCTGCGACCTCGGCGACGAAATCGTCGTGGAGGAACTGGCGTGCGCTGACGTTCACCGAGATCGCAAGGTGTGCCCGGCGCGGATCGGCGGACCACGCCGCCAGTTGCGCACAGGCGCTCTCCAGCACCCAGCGTCCGAGCGGAAGGATCAGCCCGCACTCTTCGGCGAGCGGGATGAACACGCCGGGCGAAACCATCCCGCGCTCGGGATGCTGCCAGCGCACCAGCGCCTCCACGCCGAACACCGTCCCGTCAGCGGCGATCTGAGGCTGGTAATGCAGCAAGAACTGGTGCTTCTCGAGCGCAACCCAAAGCCCCGCCTCCACCTCGGCGCGCTCGCGCACGTCCGCCTGCATCCGCGGGTCGAAGAAGCACAGCGCGTTGCGCCCGCCGAGCTTGGCCTCATACATCGCCATGTCGGCGCGCCTGAGCGGTTCATCGCTGCGTTCGCCGGGATCCTCGCCGAACAGCGTCGCCCCGACGCTGGCCGAGACGCGGTGCTCCGAGCTACCGAGTGCGAACCGCTTGTTCAAGGCCTGCAGGATCTTGTTCCCGACCACCGCAGCCTGGCGTGCGGCCTCCGGGCTCGCGCCGCTGAGGTCCTCGAGCATGACGATGAACTCGTCGCCGCCGAGCCGGGCCACGGTGTCGTCCTTGCGTACGCAATGCCCGAGGATGGTCGCGACCTGCGCCAGCAGCCGGTCGCCTTCGAGATGCCCCACGGTGTCGTTGACGGCCTTGAAGTTGTCGAGATCGACGAACAGCAGGGCGCCCAGGGTGGCGTGCTGAGCGCAGGCGTCCACCGCCCGCTCGAGCCGCTCCATCAGCAGCCGGCGGTTGGGCAACCCGGTGAGCGGATCGAAATACGCCAGTTTCTTGACCTCGGCCTCGGAGGACTTGCGCGCGGTGATGTCGCGCGCGGAATTGAACAGCACAGCCCTGCCGTCCACCACGAGCGGAAACGTGGTGATCTCGACCGGGAACACGCTGCCGTCCTTGCGCCGATGCGCCGACTCGAAGGTGTGCACCTCGCTCGACGCGAGCAGGCGCTCGCGCGTCTGGCGCAACTCGTCCGCGGAGTGACTGGCATCCCACTGCGCGACCTGCATCCCGATGACGTCGCCGCGCGATTGGCCGAGCATGCGGCAGAAGGCGTCGCTGGCCTCGATCACGACCCCATCGCCGTCGATGATGTGAATACCATCGCTGGCGTTCTGCAGCAGGATGCGGCTGCGCTCGTTGGCGCGCTCGCTGGCCTTGATCAGCCGATACAACAACCAGCCCGCCAAGGCGGTGACGGCGAGGAAGAGTACCCACAGCAGCACTGCCTCGCGCACGTCCTGCTGCCACTGGGCGAGGTAATCCTTCTCGCCCCAGCCGACGATGACGAAGGCCGGCATCCGTTCGAGGCGGCGATAGGCGTTGATGCGCGTCACGCCGTCGGCCGTGCGTTCGCTGTAGAAGGATTGCGCGCGCACCCCGGAGCCGACGATGTCGCTCAGTTCCCGCGATCCGCCACGACTGCCAACCTGACCCGCCGGGCTCTCGAGCACCGGCACGCGCGCGATCATGACCATGTCGACGTCGCGCAGCAGCGCGATACCGTGCGCTCCGAGCTGAAGCCCTGACAGCAAGCCCTGAAAATACGCGACCGGTACGGCAGCGGTCACTGTGCCGGCAAAGCTGCCGCCGGGGGCCTCGTAGCGGCGCGAAAACACGATGACCCAGTCCCTGGCGATGCGGCCGCGGATCAGCTTGCTGGCGCGCGTCGCCCCGTCATCGACCGCCCGGTGCTCGACAAAGAAATCGCGGTCGGCGTAGCTCACCCGGGTTTCCGCGTTGACGCGATGACCGAGCACCACCGCGCCCCCGGCATCGGTCACCCTGATCTCGGCGGTCTGCGACAGCCAGTCCTGATGCAGGGCGATCACCGGATTCAGGTCCTCACGTTCGATCCGCCCCTTGTCGCGCAGCTCGCGCTCGAGGTGCACCTGCACCTCACGCAGCAGCAGGTCAATCTCCCGAACCGAGGAACTCACGCTGTGGTCGAGCAGCAGCGCCAGGTTCTCGACCGTGGTCCGCACCTCCTGCTCCTTGCGTGCCTTCGCCTCGAGCAGGGCGTACGCCAGCAGACCCGCGATGAAGAGGTTGAGTGCCAGCACGGCAGCAATCAACGCCCTGAAAACCCTCTTCCTGTTGTGCTGCATGCGATCGCCAGACGAGTTTCAGAGGTGAGTGAAGGTAGTCCGTCCCCTGGTCCGGCGCCATTCTAAACGCTCCGTCCATCCCTTCTCCAGCGCGGGACCGCGATCACCCGTGCCGAGCGCGCCGGGTGCCCGGCCCTTTCACGGGAGGACACCCGGAGCGGAGACCAGGCATGAGCACGACACACCGGCCATCACCACAAAAGCTCACGGCTGCCGCCGCTCCTACAAAAACCGCCCCACCCGCCCCCGTAGGCGCGGTGAAAGCCGCAGACCACCCCCACCCCCGGT
>JBEOKH010000128.1:0-5741 GCA_040275625.1 Thauera sp.
CGATTTTGTAAGAAAAGCGGGCTTCGACCGTTCCGATGCCGAACAGCGCAGGCGCGAGCGCTTGCGATTGCACCGCCGCCACGGTCACCGGCACCGCGGCCAGCGGGCCGGCGCGCAGGGCGACGAAGACGAGCAGGCCGGCGAGCGGCAGCAACACCGCGAGCAGGCCAAACAGCCGCCGATTGGCAGCGAACCAGCTCTTCATGGGTGCCTCCGGATGCCGCGCAGGTAGAGCGCCAGCACCGCCGGCGCTTCGCGGCTGATGCGCTCGGGCTCGCCGGCGAGCAGCGACTGCATCACCAGGCCCTGAATGGTGCCGATGAACAGCGTCGTCGCCGCGTCGAGGTCGATGTCGGCGGCGACCTCGCCCCCCGCCTGGCCGGCTGCGAGCAGGGCGCGCACGCGCTCGCCGTAGCGCCGGATCAGGGTCTGCGCCATGCGCTTGGGCGCGCTCGCCTCGGCGCGCTGGAGCTCGCCGAACATCATGCGCGGCACGCCGGGGTGCTCAAGCACAAAACCGACGTGGGCGAGGAACATGGCGGGCAATGCCTCCAGCGGCGTGGGCGCGTCCGCCACCGCACGCTCGATCCGCGCCATCAGGCGCTCGGCCACCCACTCCATGACTGCGGTCCACAGCGCGTCCTTGGTGGGGAAGTGGCGGAACAGCGCGCCCTGGGTCAGATTCATGCGCGCGGAGATGGCGGCGGTGGTGATCTCGCTCGGGTTCTGCTCACCCGCGAGCGCGATCACCGCCTCGACCGTGACCGAACGCCGTTCGTCCGCTGGAAGGTGTTTTGCACCCATGGCACTGCGCCCCCCACTTAAGTGAGTAATCATTTACTCACTTTTAAACGCAAAGCACAAGCGCGGTGCAACACTGCGGCCATGGGCAGCGGTGCATCCTGGTTCCACGTGAAACAACGCCGGCAACAACCATGAGCCAGCCCCCTGCTCCGCCCGCTTCGAGTCGGCGCACATCGCCAACGCCCGCCGGGGCAGACGGGACTCCGCCTGCCCCGGCGCAAGCCCATGGTCAGCCGCGGTCAGCCGCCGCGCAGCTCGTCAGTCAGACGCTTGAGGTCGAGCGTGCGCGCGCGCTCCGCGATCTCGGGCGCGTAGCGCGCCTGCAGGCCCTTTGCCTGTTCGAACAGCCCGGAGAATGTTTGCTTGAGCGCTGCCGCGTCGAGCGTGCGCCCGCCAGCGTAGTACTGCACCGCGACCTTGCCGATGGCCCAGGTCGTGGCGAAGGAGAACGCCGAACCGGTCGCCTGGCTCCCGACCGCACGCCCCGCACCACCGAGCACCTTGCCGAACAGCCCACCGATCAGGCGCCGACCGAGTTGCTCGACGTACTGTCCGGTCATGCCGACACCCGCCGCAGCGAGGAAATCCTTGATGTGGCCACGGTCGAGTTCGTAGCCATGTGCCTTGCCGATGCGATACACCAGCCGCAGCTGCAGCGGGATGATCGCCATCGAGGCCATCGACTGCGGCAGCAGTTCCAGCGCGCCATTGAGGACCGCGGCGTGGAGGATGATCCGCTCGAACTCCTCGGCAGCGGGCACGCCGGGCGCCGCGCCCGCTGGCCCGAAAGCATCGCGCCCGGGTAGCCCGGCGAGCGCTCCACCGGCCGGCGCGGCGCTGACCGCCTCGGCCTCGCGCACGAAGGAATCGGCCACGGGGCGCGCCAGGCCGAGGAACTCGGTGAGACGCTCGAGGAACTGCTTCTCGCGCTCGTCGAGCGCACCGTCAGCCTCGCACACGCCGACCGCGAGCTCGAAGGCGAGCTGGCGCAGGTTCGGTTCGCCGAGTTCGGCTGCCGCAGCTTCCAGCCCGAAACGCCCGAGCAGCACGTCCTGGTAAAGCGCGATGAAATCGATCTTCACCTCACGGCCGAGTGACTCGGCGACCTTGCGCACATGATCGCGTTCGTCGGCGCCCTGGTTGCCATCGGCGAACGCAGCCAGCAGGCAGATCGCGACGAGAGATCGGGTTTGCTCGGGGGTCATGGACGCACTCCTCAGGGAAAGCACAGTAAATGGGGCTGGGCGCAGCCCCTTCAAGCACGCCTGACATCCTGTCACCAATTGGCGTGCGATGGCCTTCGACACCACAGCCTCTGCCGCGTGCCCGGATTTCAATCGCGCGGCGCGGGCCGCGCGCGCCACCACGGCACCCGCGGCCGCTGCAAGCACTGCGCGTAACGCGCGCTTCCGGGCCTTCGCAGTCAACATCGATCGCTGGCCGAGCAACGGCCGTACCGCCATAATCTGCCACCACCGTACTCGAAACCCGCACCAGCCATGCCCAGCCAAACCATCGAACATCTCTTCGCCAACAACCGGGACTGGTCCGAGCGCATGCACGCCGAGGATCCGGAGTTCTTCACCCGCCTGGTTAACCAGCAGACCCCCGAATACCTCTGGATCGGCTGCTCCGACAGCCGGGTGCCCGCAAACCAGGTCGTGGGGCTGGCGCCGGGTGAGGTCTTTGTCCATCGAAACATCGCCAACGTGGTGGTGCACACCGACCTCAATGCGCTGTCGGTCATCCATTACGCGGTCGAGATCCTGCGCGTGAAGCACATCCTGGTCGTCGGCCACTACGGCTGCGGCGGTGTCAAGGCGGCGATGAACGACAACAAGACCGGGCTCACCGACAACTGGCTGCGCCACATCCAGGACGTCCGCGACCGCCATCTCGAGCGCCTCGAGCGCATCGAGAATCCGCTCGCGCGGGCCGACCGCCTGTGTGAACTCAACGCCATGCACCAGGTGGTCAACGTGTGCCAGACCTCGGTGCTGCGCGAGGCCTGGCAGCGCGGCCAGGGCGTGACCGTGCACGGCTGGTGCTACAGCCTGCAGGACGGCCTGGTGCGCGACCTCGGTGTCAGCGCCAGCAACCGCGAGGAGGCGATGGAGCGCTATCGCGACGCCGCCGACTGCGCCGACTGCTGAGCACCACCACGCAGCCATGGCCGAGCGCATCGGCATCGACCTCGGCGGCACCAAGATTGAGCTGGTCGTGCTCGACGCGGACGGTAGCGTGCGCTGGCGGCGCCGCATCGCCACACCGCAGGGTGACTACCGCGGCACGCTGCAGGCGATCGCCGCCCTGGTGCACGAGGCCGAAGCAACGATCGGCAAATCCGCCAGCATCGGAGTCGGCATCCCGGGCTCGCCCTCGCCGCGCGACGGCCGCATCCGCAACGCCAACTCCACCTGCCTGAACGGCCAGGCGCTGCAGCACGACCTCGGGGTCCTGCTCGGGCGACCGCTGCGGCTTGCCAACGACGCCAACTGCCTGGCGATGTCCGAAGCCACCGACGGTGCGGGCAGCGGCGCGCGCACGGTGTTCGCGGCCATCCTCGGCACCGGGGTGGGCGGCGGCATCGTCGTCGAGGGCCGGCTGCTGGTCGGCGCCAACGCGGTTGCGGGCGAATGGGGCCACAACCCGCTGCCGCTGCCCGATGTCCGCGACCTGCCCTTGCCGGCCTGCTATTGCGGGCGCGCCGGCTGCATCGAGACCTACCTGTCCGGCCCCGGCCTGGCCGCGGATCACCTGCGCCATCGCGGCGAAGCCCTCGACGCGGCCACCATCGCCAACCGGGCCGCCGCCGGCGACAGCCCCTGCATCGCCACCCTCGAACGCTACGAAGCCCGCCTCGCCCGCGCGCTCGCGGGCGTGATCAACCTGCTCGACCCCGACGTGATCGTGCTCGGCGGCGGCCTGTCGCAGATCGCGCGGCTATACGACAAGGTGCCGCGGCTGTGGGGCGAGCACGTGTTTTCGGACACGGTGACGACGCGACTGCGACCCGCGCGCCACGGCGACGCTTCCGGCGTGCGCGGCGCAGCCTGGCTATGGCCGGCGACGGCGTCGTAGGAGCGCCGGAAGGCGCGAAGGTCGCCGGCAGCGGCGTTGTAGGAGCGCCGGAAGGCGCGAAGGTGGCCGGCAGGGCCCTCACAGCCTTCACGACGTAGGAGTTCGGCGGTCGAGACCAGCTTGCCGGACGAGCCCTCCACGCCTTCTCGCAAGCCTCACACCTCCAGAGGATCCACATCGAGCTGCCAGCGCAGCTCGCGCCCGGTACGCTGGCGGTACAGCACCGCCACCCAGTCGGCCAGGAAGGCCTGCAGGAGGCCACGCTGGTCGGCCTCGAGCAGCAGCTGCGCGCGCTCGCGGCGCGCCAGCCGGGTCATGCGCATCGGCACCGGATCGCAGAGGCGCAAGCCCTCCGGCGCACGCTCCTCGGCGAGGCGGCGGGCGTGGCGCAGGAACTCCACCGCATCCTCGAGCGCCGGCGCATCGGCGCGCAGCATCGCCTGGTGGGTAAAGGGCGGAAAGCCTGCGGCACGGCGCTCCTGCAGCGCCATGCGAGCAAAGCCATCGAAATCGTGGCGGCAGAGATGCAGGTAAAGCGGATGCATCGGGTACTCGGTCTGGATCAGCACCTCGCCCGCCAGCGTGCTGCGCCCGGCACGACCGCCGACCTGCATCAGCTGCTGGAACAGGCGCTCGGGGGCGCGGAAGTCCGCGGCATGCAGCGAGGAATCGGCGCCGATCACGCCGACCAGGGTCAGGCTGGGGAAGTCGTGGCCCTTGGCCATCATCTGCGTACCGACCAGGATGTCGGCCTCGCCGGCGGCGATGGTGTCGAGCAGCTTTTCCCACTGCGCGCGGGTGCGCGCGGCGTCGCGGTCGACGCGCAGCACGCGTGCCTGCGGGAACAGCTCGACCACGCGCGCCTCGACGCGCTGGGTGCCCCGACCGAAGGGCTGGATGTCCTGGTTGCCGCAACTCGGGCAGGCGTGCGGAATCGGACCGTCGCAGCCGCAGTGGTGGCAGCGCAGGCGGCGGTCGGCGAGGTGCACGACCAGGTTCGCGGTGCAGTGCGGGCAACGGCTGACCCAGCCGCAGGACGGGCAGGACAACACCGGCGCGTAGCCGCGACGGTTGAGGAACACCAGGCTCTGCTCGCCGCGCTCGAGACGCTGCGCGATCGCGGCCTGCAGCTTCGGGCTGAGGCCTTCGTCGAGCTTCAGACGGCGGGTGTCGATGCAGCGCACGACCGGCAGCGTGGCCGCCACGGCGCGCTGCTTCAGCGTCTGCAGCGCGTAGCGTTCGCTTTTCGCGTGGTACCAGGTCTCGAGCGAGGGCGTGGCAGAGCCGAGCACCACCGGCACGTCGCGCTGGCGCGCACGCCACACCGCGACGTCACGCGCCGAATAGCGCACCCCCTCCTGCTGCTTGTAGGAGGCGTCGTGCTCCTCGTCGACCAGGATCAGCCCGAGCCGCGGCAGCGGCGCGAACACCGCCAGCCGGGTGCCAAGCACGATGTCGGCGCGGCCGGTGAGCGCCTGCACGAAGCCGCGCGAGCGCGCGCCGTCGGCGAGCGCGGAATGCAGGCTGACCACATTCGCAGCCGCAAAGCGTTGCGCGACACGCTGCTCGAGTTGCGGGGTGAGCGCGATCTCCGGCACCAGCATCAGCACCTGTCGCCCCTGCGCCAGCGCATGCGCAGCCAGGCGCAGGTAGACCTCGGTCTTGCCGCTGCCGGTGACACCGTGCACCAACCAGGAACGGAAGCCCGGCCCGCCGGCGCGGATCGCATCGACCGCGCAGACCTGCTCGGCGGTCAGCGCCGGGAGCGTGCCGGTAGCGGAGGCACCGCCGCCCTGCTCGCCGTCGGCGATCGCCAGCCAGCCCCGCCGCAGGAGCTCACCGACGGCGTCGCCGCC
>JBEOKH010000129.1:0-2122 GCA_040275625.1 Thauera sp.
GCACGCCCGGCGCCGGGTGCGGCGGAGGCGTCGTCGAGCACCGCCGCCGCGCGTCGCGCGCGCAGCTTGCGCCACAGGCCGACCACGCCGTCGGGCAGGTACAGCGTCACCGCGATGAACAGGAAGCCGAGGACGAAGGGCCAGTACTCCGGCAGATGGACGGTGAACACGCTCTTGGCCAGATTGACGATGCCGGCGCCGAGCACCGCGCCGACCAGCGTGCCGCGCCCGCCCACCGCCACCCAAACCGCGATCTCGATCGAGTTCGCCGGCGACATCTCCGACGGGTTGATGATGCCGACCTGGGGCACGTACAGCGCGCCCGCCAGCCCGCACAGCATCGCCGACAGCGTCCACATGAAGAGCTTGTAGTGCAGCGGGTTGTAGCCGATGAACATGACCCGGCTCTCGGCATCGCGGATCGCCGCCAGCACGCGGCCGAAGCGCGAGGTCACCAGGTAGCGGCCGAGCACCAGGCAGGCGATCAGCAGCGCCGCCGAGAGCGCGAACAACGTGACCCGCATCCCGGGCGAGGTGATGTCGTAACCGAGGATGCGCTTGAAGTCGGTGAAGCCGTTGTTGCCGCCGAAGCCGGTCTCGTTGCGGAAGAACAGCAGCATCGCGGCGTAGGTCAGCGCCTGGGTGATGATCGAGAAATACACCCCCTTGATGCGCGAGCGGAAGGCGAACCAGCCGAACACGAAGGCCACCAGTCCGGGCAGCGCGACCACCAGGAACAGCGCCCACAGCAGGGAATCCGAGCCCGCCCAGTACCAGGGCAGCTCCTTCCAGTCGAGAAAGACCATGAAGTCGGGGATGTCCGCGCCGTAGCTGCCGTCGCGCCCGATCTGGCGCATCAGGTACATGCCGAAGGCGTAGCCGCCGAGGGCGAAGAACAGGCCGTGGCCGAGCGAGAGGATGCCGGCATAGCCCCAGATCAGGTCCATGGCGACCGCGACCACCATGTAGCACAGGATCTTGCCGAGCAGGCCGACGGTGTAGGCGGAGACGTGCAGCGGATGGCTCTCCGGCAGCGCGAGGTGCGCCAGCGGAATACCGATCCAGGCGATGGCGGCGAAGATCGCGAGCGCGATCCAGCCGCCGCGCGGCATGCTCTGGAAGAGCCGGAGGGTGAAGGGCGTACGCATGGTGGCGGCCTCAGCTGTCGGCGAAGCGGCCCTTGAGGGCGAAGATGCCCTGCGGACGCTTCTGGATGAAGGCGATGATGAAGACCAGCACCAGGATCTTGGCCACGACCGCGCCCGCCCAGCCTTCGAGGAACTTGGCGACGATGCCCAGGCCGAGCGCCGCCCACACCGCGCCGGCGAGCTGACCGACGCCGCCGAGCACCACCACCATGAAGGCGTCGACGATGTAGCCGGTGCCCATGGCCGGGCCGACGTTGGCGATCTGCGACAGCGCCAGCCCGCCCAGCCCGGCGACGCCCGAGCCGATCGCGAACGCCAGCGTGTCCACCCGCGCGGTGGGCACGCCCACGCAGCCGGCCATCGGCCGGTTCTGGGTGACGGCGCGCACGAACATGCCCAGCCGCGTCTTCTGCATCATCAGCCAGATCAGCACCAGCACGAAGGCGGCGAAGCCGAGGATGACGATGCGGTTGTAGGGCAGCACCACGCCGCCGGCGAGCTCGACCCCGCCCGACATCCACGACGGGTTGGCGAGCTCCAGGTTCTGCGGCCCGAAGAGCACGCGCGCAGCCTGGATCAGCACCAGCGACAGACCCCAGGTGGCGAGCAGGCTCTCCAGCGGGCGACCATAGAGGTGGCGCAGCACCAGGCGCTCCATCGCGATGCCGACCAGCGCGGCGGCGAGGAAGGCCGCCGGGATCGCCGCGAGCACGTAGAAATCGAGGTATTCGGGGAAGTGGCTGCGGAACACGCCCTGCACCACGAAGGTGGCGTAGGCGCCGACCATCAGCAGCTCGCCGTGGGCCATGTTGATGACGCCCATGACGCCGTAGGTGATCGCCAGGCCGAGCGCCGCGAGCAGAAGGATGGAGCCGAGCGACAGTCCGGAGAACACCGTGCCGGCGGTTTGCGCCAGGCCGATGCGGCGGTCGATCGCGCGCATCGAGGCGGCCGCCGCGGCGCGCACCTCCGCG
>JBEOKH010000130.1:0-5866 GCA_040275625.1 Thauera sp.
CCAACCGCCCGGTGCGGACCCGCATGCCGGGTGGTGTGGGAGGGGTCGGTCAGGTGATCTGACCGCCCCTATCCCGATTGCGCCCGATCAGATCAACCGATCGCGCGAAAGCGCTCGATATAGCGGTCGAAGAGTTGTTTCGCTTCCTCTTCGACAGCCTCGGGCAGTTGCACTGCTTCACCACGGCCGCCACCACTGCGCGCCTCCTGCGCATACTGTGCGAGACGGCCAGAGGCACATGACTTCCCGAAGATCGCCCGCTGCCACGCCCGCACGTGCTCGCGTCCCGGCCGAGCATCGCCAAGTGCTTCCTCGGTCAGTGCTGTAATCACGAACCCTCTCCATCGCTTCGCAAGCCCAGAAACTTCTCCGGCGACAACGCGCCGCTGCAACGCGTTGTCGCCCGCTGCAGCCACCCGTTGCCGTAGAAGCTGGAGCTCTCGGCGAAAGTTGACCCGATCGTCGTCGAGATCAAGGTCACAGAGCTCGAGATCGAGAATCATCTTCGCCCTTTCGAAGCATGGCATGGTCAAGTATCCGTATACGTACCCGTACCTATTCTAAGCGGCGTGTGGCAAAGGGCAAGAAACCACGAGCAGACGGTCGATGACACGCTATTGCGGTACCTGTTTCCGCTCGGCTGAAAACACATCAATCTGACCGGCGATTACGTCTGGCGCAGCAGCGCCAAGATCGGCGCGGGTAAGTTCAGGCCGCTACGAACTATGCAAAAGGCTTATCGGGCTTTATTTTCCGTTTTCTGGGACGACCCATGGAAGCGAGGCACGCATGGAAGGCACTGACTGTCACTGGCGATGCTAATCGCGTAAGTCGGTGGCCTGTTCCGTTGCTCCCCGAACCCCTACTTCATCTCCTTGAGAGGGTGTCGAGCGTCGAACTAGGCGCCCGACTCTGTTCACAAAGCCCAAGATATCGGCTAGTTCTTGGGCCTGCTGACCTTTTGGCCGTTAATGGTGCTGATGCGGTCATTCTCGAGGTGTCCACAGACACCCGGTTGAGCCGCCGGCGCGGCTTGCCGCGCTGGCGGCGATTTATCCGGGTCTTAGTGCCCTTTGGGTGGCCGCGTTTCGCGGCCAGGTCAGTTCGTCCGCTTGCGGGCGAACTGACCCACTTAGACCTCGAGTGCTTGGACGGTAGAGAGGCGACCTGTTGTGCCTCGCCCCGGAGGGGCCTGGTTGTGGGGGATGCCGGGTGGGCGGGGACGGCGTAGCCGTCGAGCCCGGCGGGGGCGTAGCCCCTAAGAGGGCGGCGCCGTTAAAACGTTAATTAAAATCGTTAAAGCGCGCGCGCGTGTTAAGTTTTCTAGACCCCGCGCCAGGCTTGGGATTGGGGGCCATTGGCATCTGTGAAAGCCGGTAAACTGCATCGGCGATAGCCGGTAGAAAACATCGCCGATAGCCGGCTGAATCATCGCCGATAGCCGGGAGCTCGTGAGGTCTTGTGGATAAGTAGTTCGAACATCGGCGATAGCCGGTAGAAAACATCGCCGATAGCCGGCTGGACTATTTGCAGTGGACGGTACCCAAAATCCTCGATTTTCATGACGGACGGCTGAAAGTCGCGCCAATACAGGGTTTTCGTTCTATTGACGTCTGTTGTCCACATCGCCGATAGCCGGCAAAAACATCGCCGATAGCCGGTCCGGTACTTACTCGAGGGCTCCTCATGCGAGCCTTCAAACATCGGCGATGGCCGGTTCTAGGCTGCAGTGCGCTTGTTGTCGTACCGTTCAAGGCCCTGAAACCACTCATAGTTCTGCAAGCGGATCAGCTCACGCGAGAGCTTGCTTGGGTTCCGGGTGTAAAAAATCACATCATCCGGGGTTTTACGTGGGTCCAGGGCGACGTGGTACTCAGGCAGCCGATCCCCAGCGATCGCCTGCCGTAGCTCGTCTCTGAATCGATAGCGCTCTTGGGTGGTGCCGATCTTGTCGGCAAGTAGGTCAATGTTGACCTTCCATAGCGGCTGATCGCCGCAGTGCTTGCGGGCGATCTCGTAGAGCCTGCGCTCGATCGACTTGGACAGTCGGAAGTACCCACGATCGAGAGTCAGCACCTCATAGTTCATCAGCCCGTTGTAAAGCCACTCGGAGATCGTCACTGAAAAGCGAAGGACGCGCGAAACCTCCTTGCGTACGGGCTTCTTCGTCTCTGGATCTATGCCGGTTTCAATACGCTTGTGCTCTGACATGACCTTGTAGGTGTCGATCAGAGAAAAGCCTTCCGTCTGTCGAACGCCACCAGTTTCGATGTTGGTCTCGATCGTGGTCCCGCGTAGGCGCCGCAGCATATCGAGAATGCGCTCAAACGACGCCCGGCCGTCCCCACGTTCAGTGCCCACCAGGAAGTCCATGCTCTCAATCTGAACCGTCCGTGAAACAGGCTGCTCCTGGTTGCGTGCCTCGACAATCTGGGATGCGATGTAGAGCAACAGATCCTTGTCGAACACCGTAGCAGCGCCAACGCTGGACGGGATGATTCGAACCACCTTGGCACCGCGTCGATACTCGCGTGTCTTCGTGTCCTTCTGCTTGGCCAGCGAGAAGATCGGCACCTCCATCGAGGCGATGTCATCCTTCACGGGCCAGTTCGCGATGTCGCATACAAACAGGTCGCCCTGGGCTGAATCTGCGGTGTGACTCATGCCGTGGCCTCAGTGGTGATCCATGCTGTTTCGGTAGCCTGTTTCTGCTCAACCAGGTTCTGCTGATACTTTGCCCACACCCGTTTAACTTGGCTCTCGCTGCAACCTGAGAGTTGAGCTGTTTCCGAGATGGGCCGTCCGCTGCTACGCAGCGCAATGATGCGCTTATGCATTGTCTCGTCGGCCCTGCGCCCGTTGTACTTGCCGGCACGCTTGGCGAGCTCCACGCCTTGGCGCTGCCGCTCTCGTCGGTCCTCGTAGTCGTCGCGTGCGATCTGCAGAGCGAGTTTCAGCAAAAGATCCTGCACCGCGTCGAGCACCACCTTGGGCACCCCCTTCGCCTCGGCTGAAAACTCCGACAGGTCCACAAGCCCGGGCACCGCAAGTCGAGCACCCTTCGCACGGATCGAGGCGACCAGTCGCTCAGCCTCAGCAAGGGGCAAGCGGCTGATACGGTCGATCCTCTCGGCGACAACGACCTCACCCGGCTGCAGGTCAGCGATCATGCGCAACAGCTCGGGCCGATCGGCACGTGCTCCCGATGCCTTCTCGCGGTAGATGCCGGCGACGTAGAAGCCGGCGGCCCGCGTGCTCTCCACGATGGCGTTCTGGCGGGACAAGTCCTGCTCGTCGGTGCTCACGCGCATGTAGATGCGCGCCACCTTGAAGCTGACGCCCTGCGCCTGGTGCTCGGCCGGCGTCCGCATGATGCGGTCGGCACCTTCCACCAGGTCAGCGCCACCGACGCGCAGCGGCGGCGTCTTGGTGAGGGCCTGGCGCACTTCGCGGGATTGGCGCGGCATCGCGGCGATCTTGGTTTCCTGGGCGGTGCGCGGCGTGATGATCGCGCTGCGCTTCGCCGGCGTCTTCCCTGGGAAGTAGCCGTTGCGGCTGGTCATGGTGGCCTCCGGTTCATTTGGGTATACCCAACAGCGCCCATTATAAAAGGGGTGGCGCATAAAAGGAAAAGCAACTTAAATGCGCCTCCACTTCTGCGCCCACTCTAACGCGCCTTTATCAACTAGAGGGGCCCTTCTTTATCGAGAGGCCTTGAAAAGCCCGCAAGCTCAGGCGGCAATTCGCAGAGCCTCGAGCACGTCGGCTGCAACGACAGGCGGCACCGCGTTGCCAAGCATGTGCATGGCGGGCTTCTTGGCTTGCGGTAGCACATAGTCGTGGCGGAACCCCATCGCCGCTTTCGCCTCCGACACCTGGAGCATGCGCATCCGGTCGCCGTCGATCACGGCCCAGCGGTCGCAGGTCGTGATGGTGCCGATCGGGCGCTCGATGCTGCGCCCCGTCAAACCGCTGCCGTTCGAGTAGTAGGGCGCCACGAAGCGCTCACCGAAGACGGCCCGGCCGGCGGTGATCCGGCGCAGGGTGGCTGCGCTGCGCCCCGGGCGGTCGATCGAGCTCCACGCATGCGCGTCCCACTCGATCACATCGGCGATCTGCCGATGCGGGCGCTTCGGCAGCTTAAGCTGTAGCGGCGCCCGCGATCGGGTGCACACCAGGAACAGGCGCTCACGGTGCTGGGGCACGCCGTGATCGGCCGCGTCGATCAGATGAGGCGCGACTGAGTAGCCGAGCCTGCGCATCGCGTCCTCCCATGCGGGGTAGAGTGTCCAGTTCAGGAAAGCCGGAACGTTCTCGACAACAACGGCCGCACTGCGGTGGTACTCGGCGCAGCTCACCACGGCCCATGCTGTGCTACGCAGTGCATCGTGATAGGGGCGCTCTTTGCCCCGTGCCGGGGTATGGCCTTGGCACGCAGGCGAGGCGAGCTGCACGTCATGGCACGGCACTCTCCGCCAGTCGGCTTGTTGCACGTCCTGGCAATCGGTGCGCGTCTCCGGGTGATTGGCCCGGTGGAAGGACACGGCCAACGGCCAGTGATTAGCGGCATAGGGGGTTCTAAGCCGGAACCGCCGAAAATTCCGTCAGCCGATCAACGTGGCTTGTCCCGCGCCCGGTCGATGGGGTGGACCCAACAGTCGTGTCACTAGCCGCCATTTCGATCACGGCAATGCCAGCCGGACGTCACGTCCAGATTGTTCCGGTCTGGACGAGGCCGACTGACGTCTCGGATGGCGGGTGGCATACAACTGCTGTGACTCCTGCAGGGGGGCAGCTGCCTGACCGGACGGCGAGCATCAGCCCATCTCACGTATTCGTCATGTCAGCTTTGACACTGCGCACGCGACGGCATCCGACCCTCAGCCGCCGCTCGCCTTCTGCGCCCCAACGGCAGCAATGCAGCGGTTGCGGACTTTCGGCCGCGCGACTCGGACGCGTGGTGGCCAGCCCATTGCGATCATCGAAGTGACCGCGGACCACGGACGTCAATGTCTGGACATGGGGGCTGCAGGGCCCTGGAGCGACGGCCCGCTTTGGCTCGTATCGCGGCTCACGAGGACGACCACCTTCTATGTCGGCGCATTTCCGCATTCGCCCGGAGCGGCCATCTCGATCTATCAGAGCGCAACCGCGAAGCGGTCTGGACGTAGAATGCGAGTCGTGCAAACATGCGCCGCATGGATTCGCCAATTGACGCGACAGCGGCGTTTGGCTGTTCCCTCGCGAAAGACGTCTGAACTCAGCCCCTCGGAATCCATCGCCGGCCCGCGTCGCCCTTCACTACTTTGAGTCCGTCCTGGCGGGCGTGACCTCAAACTTGCTGAGACTATGGTGCGCTATGGATTTAGCCGAGCTGCTGAAAGCTGAGTTCACCTGGCACCCGAACCACATGCCGCAGGATCCTTTCGGGTCCCTGATGGAACTTGCGCTGGGTTACAACCATCTGCTGCTGCAGGCTGTCTCACAGGCCGTCGGCAAATACAATTGGTCGCCGCGTGATTTTCTCGCGGCCCTCGCGAACGAGAGGTCCGAGCTCGGCTTCATGGCACGCGGCTCGTGCCTGATGCTCTACGCGTCAAAAATCGGCACCCGGGCGGAGGTGTTGGGTGGGCTGATCGCTTGCGCGCAAGAGTTTGTGCTCTTCAAGCAATCTGAGTCATTTAAAACCCGGATCCGCATCCTCTACGGACTTGTCGGCCTCACAGCGCTGCGCACCGCACCGGAGGACTCTGACGCCAAAGACCGCGTGACGCGGGCGAACTCACTCATGTTGGCGGCAGCGGCCTTTCTGGATGCCGACCTTCCGGGCGCAGCCGGACGCAGCTTCGATGCAATCGACTGGAAA
>JBEOKH010000131.1:0-5481 GCA_040275625.1 Thauera sp.
CCGCGGCAGCACGCCGGCGCGCACCAGTGAGCTCTTGCCGCAGCCCGAGTCGCCATGCACGACGAGCAGGCGGCGACCGAGCAACTGGTCGACGATGGCGTCGGTCATGCGCTCGCGGCCGAAGAAGATCGGCCACTCGTGCTGCTCGAACGGACGCAGGCCGGGGTAGGGACGCGGCGGCAGCGTGATCGCGAACACCGCGGCGAGGTCGTCGTCAGCGGTGAGCATCGATGTGTTCATCCGCCCGCTCCCGCGCGCACACCCTTTTCGCCCAGCCAGTGTTGCACCGCGGCGGGCCACTCCTGGCTGGTGCCGTCGATCCAGTCGGCCTGCACGATGCGCGCGGTGGCGCGGCGCACGCTGGTGGCGATCGCGGCACCCGCGGTGTCGAGCAGGCCGCAGGGCAGCAGGTGGTGCGCGCGCGCGCGCGCCGACTGGCGATCGTGCTTGCCGACCACGACGAGGTCGGCATCGAGCGCGCGCCCGTCCTCGGTGCCGAGCAGCAGCAGGGCGTCGCAGGCGCTCAGGGTTTCCACCCGGCGCTCGCGCACCTCCTGCAGCCGCACCGGGTCGCTGTCGACGCGGTCGGGCTCGCCCGGGACGACCGCGAAGCCCTTGTCAGTGAGCGCGAGCGCGGTGTGCTCCCAGGCCGCGGCGTGGTCGCTGCGGCCGTGCAGATAGATCAGCTGGCCGCTGTCGCGGCTCAGCCGGGCGGCCTCCTCGCGCTGCCGGCGCAGTTCGTCGGCGCGCGCCTTCATCGCCTCGAGCTTCGGGTACAAGCGCCCGACCATGTCGAGCAGGGCCTTGCGGAACTCGGTGCCGAGGGCCTCGGGCGGGTCGGTCCAGCCAAGCGGGCGTGGCGGGATGGCGTCGGCCGGATAGAAGGCGAAGCCGACCAGCGGGTGGCCGCGGGCGTCGGTCAGCGCGGTGGGCCAGGGCTCGTCGGTGGGCCAGATGCGCACCACCGCGATGCGTTCGTCATAGGGCAGGCCGAGCGTGGCCTGGCCGGCGAGCCACCACGCGCGCTCCTCGGCGCACCACTGCGATGCGAGGTAGTCGGGTGACATCAGCACCACCAGCAACGCGGAGGCGGCGATCTGCTCCTGCAACTGCGCGCTGAGCGGGGCCATCGGGTCAATGCTCTGGCCGGGACGGTGGTCCTGGTCGCGGAACACGCTCAGGCTGGTGCGGAAACGCCGGTCGGCGCGCAGTTCGCGCTCGAGCTCGCGGGTGAACGCCGCCGACCACGGTTTGAGGTAGGCGCCGCCGCTGCCGTCGTCGCCATGGCTGTAGCTCACGAACAGATCGTGGAGGAAGGGCTCACCGACATAGGACATGGAAACGCCTCCGCGCGCACGCGATCGATGACACCGCCCGCGACGCGCAGGCTGGCGGCCGCGGGCGGGTGTCTGATTCCCTTATAGTCCATGCAGCCCCGCGAGGCTAAGCGTGCCGATGAAGGCTCAGTCCCTGCGTCCGGACGTCAGCTGGTCGATCATCGCGCGCACCGCGCGGATCTGGATGCCGTCACGGGTGGCGTAGCCGTCGTCGGTATAGCCCCACCAGTCCCAGCAGCCGTTGGGGTTCTTCCACGGGATCGACACCGCCTGCGGGAACAGCACCACCAGCCGGTTGGTGTCGGCCCAGCGGTCGTAGCCGGTGTTCCGGACAAAGGTGGTGCCGTTGTAGAGCCCGCCGCCGGGCGGGCGGCGCAGCGGGAGGTAGTTCTGGCCCTGCTTGCAGCCGTGGAAGGCGACATGCAGCCGGCAGCGTTTGCCGGCTGCGCAGACGTCGGGCACATAGATCCAGCCCGTGCGGTCCAGACCGGTGCCCCACAGGTGGGCGAACAGGCCGGTGTCCGGTATGTAGCGGCGCTGGTCGAACTCGATGAAGCGGCCGGCCGCTACTGTGTCGGTCGCCGGGGGCGCGACCTGCGGGCCATAGATCCAGTCGAGGATGGCGTGGGCGGCAGTGAAGCCGCACTTGCCGATGTAGGGCTCGTCGGTGGCGCCGCAGGCACCACCGAAGGACGTGGTGGGCATGGTGTGGCCGGCCTCGTCGAGGACGACCGGGGCGAGACTGGATGGCGGCATGCCGAAGGCCTGGTAATAGGCGTGCAACTGGCGGGTGATCGGCGCGGGCACGAGCGCGTCGCGCCCGCCCACCACGGTGACCACGCGCTGGCGGGCGAGCAGTGCCGGATCGTCGATGCGGCCGGCGGCATGGAAGCTGCGCGTGGCGGCGACCAGCGCCGGCACCGCCGCGCTCGCCTCGCCGACCTTGCATGACAGCGCCGGCTCGCCGGTGCACGAACATTCGGTGGTCGCGCGTGCGACGCTGTCCTGGGCGCAGTAGTAGGGTCCGCCGGCGACGATGCCGGCGCCGCGGATGATCGAGGCGTGTGCGACCTGGACCTGTGCCGCCATGAAGCCGCCCGAGGAGATGCCCGACACCGAGGTGTCCTCGATCGCGATGTCGAGCGCCGGCAGTGGCGGCGGCGCGGCGACGCTGGCGGTGGTGATCGCGAGCAGCAGCAGGGTTCGCAGGAGGGCGTGCGAGAAGGCGGTCATGGGCGGACTCCAGTGGCGGTGCTCGGCGCGGTGGTGCGTGCACCAAGCATAGTCGATTCGCGTGCCGGGTCCGCGTATCGGCTGGCGCGTGCGCCACGGTGGGCCGGGGTGTGCGCGGCGTGTGCAATAATCCGCGCCTTTCAAAGCGTCTGCCGTCATGTTTGCCGTTCCGTCCCCCGCTCCATGCGCCCGTCCTGCGGCGCGTCCTGTCCCGCCCTGCAGCCGCCCTGCGGCGCCTGCGCTCGCGTGCCGGGGCTGCGCTTGACGCCGCCCCCTGCACTGCCTCGACCCGGCGTCATGCGCGTGTGGTGGGCGGCGATCCGGCCGCGCACGCTGGGCATGGCGCTCGCACCGGTCTTGCTCGGCAATGCGCTCGCGCTCGCCGACGCTGGGGGCGTCGATGGCTGGGTGCTGCTCGCGACCGCGGCCTGTGCACTGCTGATCCAGATCGGTACCAATCTTTACAATGACGCGGTCGATTTCGAGCGCGGCACCGACCGCCCGGAGCGCCTTGGTCCGTTGCGCGTCACGCTGGCGGGCTGGGCGACCGCCGCCGAGGTCAAGCGCGGGGCGCTAATCTGCCTGCTGGCGGCACTGCTGCTCGGCGCCTGGCTGTGCAGCGTGGGCGGGCCGCTGATCCTCGCCATCGGGCTCGCTTCGCTGGTCGCGGGCTGGGCGTATTCGGGCGGGCCGTGGCCGATCTCGCATTCGCCGCTCGGCGAGCTCTTCGTGCTGCTGTTCTTCGGTGTGTTCGCGGTGCTCGGCAGCCACTGGCTGCAGACGCGCGCGGTCGATCATCTGGATGTGCTTGCCGGCCTTGCCCTCGGTGCGCCGGCGGCGGCCGTGCTGCTGGTGAATAACGTGCGCGACCTCGACAGTGACGTGCGTGCCGGGCGGCGCACGCTTGCCGCGCTGCTCGGGGTCGAACGCGCGCGCGTCGTGTATGCGCTCCTGGTGCTGGCGCCACTGGGCGCACTGGTGCTGATGACGGCAACCGGCGCCCCGGGTGCGGCCCTCGGCGTGATGGCGGCGGCGGCGCTGGCGGCGCTGGTGTGGCGCTTCCGCACCGCGACGGGTGGGCAGGCGCTCAATGCGCTGCTGGTCGACACCGCGCGTGCCGGGACGCACGGCGGGCTGCTCGCTGCGGCGGGCATCGCCTTGTTCGCGTTCCTGTAGTCGCACCGATGAGCATCGACGTTCTCCTTCCCGCCGCGCTCGCCTTCATCATGTTCTCGGTCGGGCTGGCGCTGCAGGCGGGGGATTTCCGCAAGGTGTTCGTGCAGCCGCGTGCCTTGCTGATCGGTCTCGTCGGCCAGCTCGTGGTGGTGCCGCTGGCCGCGCTCGGCGTGGTGTTCGCCTTCGACCTGGCGCCGACCCTGGGCGTTGGCCTGCTCGTGCTCTCGGCCTGCCCCGGCGGGGCGAGCTCGGGCTTCCTGACCCATCTCGCGCGCGCCAACGCCGCGCTGTCGCTGACCCTCACCGTGATCAGCAGCCTGGCGGCGCTGGTCACTTTCCCGCTGCTGGTCAAGCTGGCGCTGGCCTGGCCCGGCGCCGGAGTGCTCGGCGCGGGCGGCATGCAGCTCGCCGCCTTGCCGGTCGGCAACCTGATCGGCAGCGTGCTGGGGGTGACGACGCTGCCCATCCTCGCCGGCATGCTGTTGCGCCGCAAGGCAGCGCGCTTCACCGCGCGCGCCGAGCCGCTGATCGGCCGCATGGCGACGCTGTTCTTCGCCGCGATCGTGGTCGCCACCTTCGTGTCGCACCAGCACACCATCCTCGCCAACCTGTTGTCGGTCGGTCCGGCGACGCTGGTGCTCAATTTCGCCGTGATGGGTATCGCCTACGGGCTGGTGGTGGTGGTGGCGGGCGCCGCGCGCCGCGATGCAGTCGCGGTGGCGATGGAGTGCGGCTTGCAGAACGCCGGGCTGGCGATCTTCGTGGCCATCGTGCTGCTGCGCCAGCCCGAGCTGGCGGTGGCCGGCGTCGTCTATGCGCTGACGATGAATTTCGGTGCTCTCGGGCTGGTGTTCATGGCGCGTCGCAGGGCGCCGGTCGGCGCGCTTGCACACCACTGCAGGTGAGCCGGTCGAGGGCTGGGTGATCGGGCCGGCGACGGCGATCCCTGCGATGCGCTTGCTGCCGATGGACGGGAGCGGATAGGCTTCCGCTGCCCCGGTTGATATCCTTGATGCGTACCTCGTCCGGCCGCCGTCATGGATGGCCGGGAAATGCATCATCGTCCGCCAATGAAGAATTCTCCACGCAGGCACTCCGGCGTGCTCGCCGCGACCGTGCTGATGCTCTCCGGGCTGCCCCTGTTCGTAGCGCTGGCGTGGTCGAGCCACGCCAGTCTGCGCGCTGTGGAAGCCGGGACCGAGGCGCGTGGGCGCGCGCGCATGGGGCTGCTGCAGGCCGCCGAGGTGCTGTCGGCGCTCAAGGACGTCGAGACCGGTCAGCGCGGCTACATGTTGACGGGCGACGAGCAGTACCTCGCGCCGTTCACCGCGGGCGTGGATGCGCTCGGGCCTGCTTTCGGCGCCTTGCGGGTGGCGGCGGCAGGCCTCCCGGCGCTGGATCCGGACAGCTTGCGCGTGGTCGTCGAGCGGCGGGTCGAACTTGCCCGGCGCAACATCGAGGCGCGCCGCAAGGACGGGCCGGACAGGCTCAACAGGTACCGCTTCGACGAGGGGCGCACGACCATGGACGAGATCCGTGCGCGCTTCGAGGTGATCGAGCGCGCGCTGCGCGGGGAGATCGAGCGCCGGGACCTCGAGCTGTCGGCGCTGCGTGATCGCGCGCTGCTGCTGAACCTGCTGCTGCCGGCGAGCGGCGTGGTGCTGATCCTTGCTGCCCACACCCTTCTGCAGCGCGAGCGCCGCCGCCGCCGCCGCGCCGAGGAGGCGCTGATCGC
>JBEOKH010000132.1:0-10947 GCA_040275625.1 Thauera sp.
CAGCGAGGCCGGGTAAGCCAGCCCGAAGCGCAGCAACCCGCGCTCAGCCATCTTCCGCCGGCTCCACGATCTCCCACGCGTACATCAGGCTCGCATCCGAGAACCCGAAGCCGGTCTCCTCGTCGAGCCACCAGCCGAATCCACGCGCATCGACGCCCTCGAAACGCCAGCGACGCAGCTCACCGCTGCACAGGCGGATCATGTAGCTGCAGCCATCAACCGGTTCCATCTCGCATCCATCCATTTACATGAAGGCTCGGCGCCGCGCGCGCCGCTCGTCAATCATAGTCGCTCGATCGGACTCGGTCGCGGCGTGGTCGGGCTGGGACAGCACGCCCGCGCGCGCAGGTTCAAGGCAGGAGCGGCGCAGGCTGCCAGCCGTTGAGCGGTCGCCATACTCGCCGCCACCGACGATGGCCGCAAGAACCCGCGGCTTGCAGCGCTCCTGCAAGAACCTCCACGTCGCCGTGGCGCTGCAAGAGCGCTGTAGGAGCGCCGGAAGGCGCGAACCGTAGCGCTCGAGTCGCGCCACCGCTTTTCGAGCGTGCCCTTTTCGCGGCTTCTGCCGCTCCTACAGAGGCGTTTTCGCGGCTTCTTGCGCGCCTACAGAGGCATTCGGAGGCGAGGCGGCTGTTCGCGGCTCCCGCCGCTCCTGCCAGGTGGGACTACGCCGTTGCTCGCGCTTGACTATACAGTACCGTTTTGGTACTCTTAATCCCGAACCGACAACCCGCGAGCACCTCCCCATGCTGCGCATCAGCAAACTCACCGATTACGGCACCCTCATCCTGACCCACATGGCGGGTCATCCCGAGCGTGTTTACAGCGCCGCGGGCCTCGCCGAAGCGCTTGGCCTGGGCCTGCCGACGGTGAGCAAGGTGCTCAAGACGCTCGGCCGCCACGCGCTCGTGAGCAGCCAGCGTGGTGCGCACGGCGGCTATGTGCTGGCGCGGCCTCCGGAGCACATCACCGTTGCCGACGTCATCGACGCGCTCGAAGACCAGCCCTTCGGACTCACCGAGTGCAGTGCCAGCAGCGGTGTATGCAGCATCGAATCGGATTGCCGCATCCGCGACAACTGGCTGCGTATCAACAGCGTGGTGCGCCAGGCCCTGCAGGCGGTCGACATCGCCGGCATGGTGCATCCTGGCAAGGGCAGCCCGTTCGGCACCCGCCCCGCTACAGAGCACCGCCTTCACGGCCCCGCGCCCCAGCCGACGCGCGTCGCGGCAGCCTGCATCCCCGCACCGCGCGCAGACGACCAGGAGATCTGACATGAACGCACCCTCCCGCAGCGACGCCATCGGCGCCTTCCTTGAACAGGACTACGCCGCCGGTTTCGTCACCACGCTCGAAACCGACACCGTGCCCAAGGGCCTGTCGGAAGACGTCATCCGCCTCATCTCGGCGCGCAAGGGCGAGCCCGACTGGCTGCTCGACTGGCGGCTCTCGGCCTATCGCCACTGGCTGACGATGTCACCTCCGACCTGGGCCGCAGTGCAGTTCCCCACGATCGACTTCCAGGACATCGTGTACTACTCGGCGCCAAAGTCGAAGAAGGACGGCCCCAAGAGCCTGGACGAGGTCGACCCCGAGTTGCTGCGCACCTTCGAGAAGCTCGGCGTGCCGCTGCACGAGCGCGCACGCCTGGCCGGCGTGGCGGTGGATGCGGTGTTCGACTCGGTGAGCGTGGCGACCACCTTCAAGAAGGAGCTGGGCGAACATGGCGTGATCTTCTGTTCCTTCTCCGAAGCGGTGAAGGAGCATCCGGAGCTGGTGCGCCAATACCTCGGCACGGTGGTGCCGACGGGCGACAACTTCTACGCCGCGCTCAACTCCGCGGTGTTCTCCGACGGTTCCTTCGTCTTCATCCCCAAGGGCGTGAAGTGCCCGATGGAGCTCTCCACCTACTTCCGCATCAACGCCCGCGACACCGGCCAGTTCGAGCGCACGCTGATCATCGCCGAGGAAGGCGCATCGGTGAGCTACCTCGAAGGCTGTACCGCGCCGATGCGCGACGAGAACCAGCTCCACGCCGCGGTGGTGGAGCTGATCGCGCTCGACGACGCCAAGATCAAGTATTCCACCGTGCAGAACTGGTACCCGGGCGACAAGGACGGCAAGGGCGGCATCTACAACTTCGTCACCAAGCGTGGCGACTGCCGCGGCGCGCGCTCGCACATCTCGTGGACGCAGGTCGAGACCGGCTCGGCGATCACCTGGAAGTACCCGAGCGTGATCCTGCGCGGCGACTCGTCGGTGGGCGACTTCCACTCGGTGGCGCTGACCAACAACCTGCAGCAGGCCGACACCGGCACCAAGATGATCCACATGGGGCGCAACACCCGCAGCACCATCCTCAGCAAGGGCATCTCGGCCGGGCGCGGCAGCAACACCTTCCGCGGCCTGGTCAAGATCACGCCCAAGGCCGAGGGCGCACGCAACTACACGCAGTGCGATTCGCTCCTGATCGGCGACCGCTGCGCCGCGCACACCTTCCCCACCATCGAGGTCCGCCACCCCACCGCGCACGTCGAGCACGAAGCCACAACCTCGCGCATCGGCGAAGACCAGCTCTTCTACGCGATGCAGCGCGGCATCAGCGCCGAAGACGCGGTGTCGATGATCGTCAATGGCTTCTGCCGCGAGGTGTTCAAGGAACTGCCGATGGAGTTCGCGGTGGAAGCACAGAAACTGCTGGGCGTGAGCCTGGAAGGCAGCGTGGGATGAGCACAGCGCTCGCAGCCATCGGTACCCGCCACCGTCCACCTGCAGGAGCGGCGGCAGCCGCGATCCCTGCTGGAATGACCACGCTGGCTCCGATCATTGAAGAATTCGCGGCCTCCGCCGCTCGTACAGGGTGGTCGCGCAGCGGTGCGCAGTGGCCGCCGCACGTCACCACCAGGTAATAAGGAAAGGGAAGAACACCATGCTGAAAATCAACAACCTGCACGCCTCGGTCGACGGCAAGGCGATCCTCAAGGGCCTGGACCTCGAGGTCGGCGACGGCGAGGTGCACGCGATCATGGGCCCCAACGGCTCGGGCAAGAGCACGCTCGCCCAGGTGCTGGCCGGGCGCGACAGCTTCACCGTCACCGACGGCAACGTGGACTGGGACGGCACCGACCTGCTCGCCCTGCCCGCCGAAGAGCGCGCGCGCGCCGGACTCTTCCTCGCCTTCCAGTACCCGGTCGAGATTCCCGGCGTGTCGAACGCCTACTTCCTGAAGGCCGCGGTCAACGCCATCCGCCGCCACCGCGGCCTGCCCGAGTTCGACGCCATGGACTTCCTCGCCAGGGTGAAGGCCGAGATGAAGGCGGTCGGCATGAAGGAGGAGTTCCTCTACCGCTCGGTGAACGAGGGCTTCTCCGGCGGCGAGAAGAAGCGCAACGAGATCCTGCAGATGGCGCTCCTCGAGCCGAAGCTCGCCGTGCTCGACGAAACCGACTCGGGCCTGGACATCGACGCGCTGAAGATCGTCGCCGACGGCGTAAATCGCCTGCGCTCGCCCGAGCGCTCGATGATCGTCATCACCCACTACCAGCGCCTGCTCGACTACATCGTCCCCGACCAGGTGCACGTGCTGTCGCAGGGCCGCATCGTGCGCTCGGGCGGGCGCGAGCTTGCGCTGGAACTGGAAGAGCACGGCTACGGCTGGATCGACACGGCGAAGGGCGGCGAGCGTGCCAGCGGCGCCCCGGGAGCACGGCCATGAGCGCCGTCGATTTCTGGCTCGGACGCCATCGCGAGATCGCCGCCGGCCTTGCGGGCGCGAAGCTGCCCTGGCTCGCCCGCGTGCGCGACGAGGCAATCGGCCGCTTCGCCGACGAGGGCTGGCCCACCACACGGCGCGAAAACTGGCGTCACACCTCGCTTGCCTTCATGGAACAGCAGGCGCTGTCGGTGCGCGAGACCGTTCAACCCGAGCGCATCCTCGCCGCGTTGCGCGCCCGCTTCGACGCCGCAACGCAAACGAGCGCGCACCTCGCATCCGCCACGAGCGGCGGCAGCCGCGAACCCACCGAAACTGGCACTGAGTCCCGTAGGAGCGGCGGCAGCCGCGAACCGCAGCCCTCCCTCCTCACCGACGCCCCCGCAAGCCCCCGGCCCGCGACGCAGCAGACGGCCTCCGCCGGGCACTGGCTCGTCTTCGTCGACGGTCATTTTGCCCCGGCGCTATCCGCGATCGGCGGACTACCCGGCGGCGCACAGATCGGCAGCCTTGCCGACGCGCTGAAGCAGACCCCCGAAGCGGTCGAAGCGGCCTTCGGTGACGCCAACGACGGCGAGCCCCCCGAGGCCCTCAACGCCGCCTTCGCCACCGACGGCGCCTGGATCCGCCTCAGCCGCGGCGTCGCCGTCGAGCAGCCGATCCACCTCGTCTTCGTCGGCGCAGCCGCCACCGACCGCCACCTGCGCAACCTCATCGTCGCCGAGGCTGGCGCCCAGGCGACCATCGTCGAGCACTACCCGGCGAGCGCCGCGGGCACCACGTTGACCACCGCGGCAACCCGCATCCTCGCCGCGCAGGACAGCCACATCGTGCACCTGAAGCTGCAGGAAGAAGCGCCCGAAGCGATCCACCTGGCGACCATCGACGCCGTGCAGGCACGCGGCGCGGTGTTCGCCTCGCACTCGCTGTCCTTCGGCGCGCGCCTGGCGCGCAACGACATCCGCACCCGCCTCGATGGCGAAGGCGCGGAGGCGCTGTTGAACGGCCTCTACCACGCCGACGGCCGTCGCCATGTCGACCACCACACCCGCATCGACCATGCCGCCCCGCAAGGCACCAGCCGCGAGTTCTACCGCGGCCTGCTCGACGGCAGCGCGCGCGGCGTGTTCACCGGCCGCATCCTGGTCGCGCAGGACGCCCAGCGCACCGACGCCATGCAGCGCTGCGACAACCTGCTGCTCTCCCGGCTGGCCGAGGCCGACGCCCGCCCCGAGCTCGAGATCTACGCCGACGACGTCAAATGCGCGCACGGCGCCACTGTCGGCCAGATCGACGACGACGCCCTCTTCTACCTGCGCAGCCGCGGCCTCGACGCCACGCACGCGCGCCAGGTGCTGACCTACGCCTTCGCCGCCGAGGTGCTCGATCGCATCGCCCACGCGCCGCTGCGCGCGCTCGGACGCGCAGCGCTGCTCGAACGCCTGCCGGCCGAAGCCAGACTGGAGGAACTGTCGTGAATGCCCCGCGCGAAAACGTCATGAGCGCCGCCATCCTCGACCTTGCCGCCGACTTCCCCATCCTGGCGCGGCCGGTGCATGGCCGTCGGCTCGCCTACCTCGACAACGGCGCCACCACGCAGAAGCCTGCGGCGGTGATCGAGGCCGAGGCGCGCTTCTACCGCGAGTCCAACGCCAACATCCACCGCGGCGTGCATTGGCTGTCACAGCACGCCACCGAGCTCTACGACGGCGCGCGCGCCACCGTGCAGCGCTTCCTGAACGCTGCCAGCGCGGACGAGATCGTGTTCACCCGCGGCACCACCGAGGCGATCAACCTCGTGGCGCAGAGCTGGGGCCGGCCACGGCTCACCGCGGGCGACGAGATCCTGCTCAGCACCATGGAGCACCACTCCAACATCGTGCCCTGGCAGCTGGTGTGCGAGCAGACCGGCGCGGTGCTCAAGGTCATCCCGGTGCAGGACAACGGCGAGCTCGACATGGCGGCCTTCGAGGGCCTGCTCGGCGAGCGCACCCGGCTGCTGGCCATCACCCATGTCTCCAACGCGCTCGGCACGGTGAACCCGGTGGCCGAAATGACGCGGCGCGCGCACGAAATGGGCGCGGTGGTGCTGGTGGACGGCGCGCAGGCGGTGGCCCACCAGGCGGTGGACGTGCAGGCGATCGGCTGCGACTTCTACGCGTTTTCCGGGCACAAGCTGTATGCCCCTACCGGCATCGGCGCGCTCTACGGCCGCGCCGAGCTGCTGCGCCACATGCCGCCGTGGCAGGGTGGCGGCGACATGATCCGCACTGTCGCCTTCGAGAACACCACCTTCGCGCCGCCGCCGCAGCGCTTCGAGGCCGGCACGCCCAACATCGCCGGCGCGATCGCGCTCGCTGCGGCGATCGACTACGTGCAGGGCGTGGGCCTGGGCCGCATCCACGCCCACGAGCAGGCGCTGCTGGAGTACGGCACGCGCGCGCTGCAGGAAATCCCCGGCGTGCGCCTGGTCGGCACCGCGCGCGACAAGGCCGGCATTCTGTCCTTCCTGGTCGACGGCATCCACCCGCACGACCTCGGCACCATCCTCGACGCCGAGGGGGTGGCGATCCGCGCCGGCCACCACTGCGCGATGCCGCTGATGACGCGCTTCGGCATTCCCGGCACGGCGCGCGCCTCGCTCGGGCTGTACAACGAGCGCGCCGACCTCGACGCGCTGGTGCTCGCCATCCACAAGGCGCAGGACCTGTTCGGCACCAGGAGAGCGCCATGACCGACATGCAGGATTCGCTGCGCGAGCTGTACCAGGAAGTGATCTTCGACCACAACCGCAACCCGCGTAACTACCGTCCGCTGCCCGCCGCCAGCCACCACGCCGACGGCCATAACCCGCTGTGCGGCGACCAGCTCACCGTATATGTGCAGGTCGAGGACGGCATCGTGCGCGAGGCGAGCTTCGTCGGCCACGGCTGCGCGATCTCCACCGCGTCGGCCTCGCTGATGACCGAGGCGGTCAAGGGCAACCCGATCGAGGACGTCGAGACGCTGTTTCGCGATGTGCATGCGCTGCTCACCGGCACCCAGGCCACCGACGCGCCCGCGCGCGACTTCGGCAAGCTGCAGGTGCTCGCCGGGGTGAAGGATTTTCCGGCGCGGGTGAAGTGCGCCACGCTCGCCTGGCACACGCTGCACAACGCGCTCACCGGCGCGCCGGACACGGCACACACCGAATAGACCTTGAGCGATCGACCCGACTGCTCCGTCTGGTGCCCGGATCCCCGGCACGCACGGGGCCAGCGGTCGATTGCGCTGACCCAACCATCAGGAGATCACCATGGGCGACCACTACGGCGAAACCGACTCCCGCGTGCTGCAGCGCGAATGCGCGGCGGTGAGCGTGCCCTGGGGCAAGCCGGAAACGCTGGAAGAAGGCAGCTATGCGCTCATCACCCAGCGCCTCGGCGGCTCGATCACGGTGATGAGCGGCGGCAACCTCTACCGCATCGACGAGCGCAACGCCGACGCACTCGGGCTCGAGCCGCAGCTCGCCGCCGCACCGCCGGCGCCAGCCGAAGGCGAGCAAACCGCCGAGAGCATCGAACGCGCGGCCTGGGCGCAGCTCGCCACCTGCTTCGACCCCGAGATCCCCATCGACATCGTCAATCTGGGCCTGATCTACGCATGCACCGCCGAGCCGCTGCCCGAAGGCAGCTTCCGGCTCGCGGTAAGCATGACGCTCACCGCCGCCGGCTGCGGCATGGGCACGCTGATCGCCGACGAGGCGCGCGACAAATTGCTGACCATCCCCGGCGTGGCCGAGGCGGAGGTCAAGCTGGTGTGGGATCCGCCGTGGAGCCGCGAGATGATGAGCGAGGCGGCACGGCTGGAGATGGGACTGTTCTGAGCGGCACCGGCCACCAGGTCGCGCGCCGATCGACCGCGCCATGAATTTCCGGCGCCGTGATCGCGGCTTCCGCCGCTCCTACAGCAAGCCACGGAGCGGGGATCGCGGCGTCCGCCGCGCCTGCAACAACCCGCGGCGCATGAGGCCCGCCTGTAGGAGCGGCGGAAGCCGCGAGCGCTTGCCAGCGCTCAGCGCAGCGAGAACTGCACCGCACCGCCTTCGCCGAACGCCTCCACCTTGGGTTCGAGCACGAAGATGCGTTCGCCCGGCACCGCGCCCTCGCCCGCCAGCCACTCCCGCACCGCCTGCGCACGGGCGCGGGCAAGCCCGAGCAGATCGTCGTCGCCGACCTTCACGTTGGCGCGCATGAGCGCTTCCATCTCGGGCACGGGGATGTCCTTGACCATGCCGATCACGTTGCGCGGCTTCTTGAAGTCGGTCGCGCGGTAGGCCTTCTTGAGCAACTCGGCATACTCGGACTCGCCGACCTCGACCTCCTCGAGCGAGGGGGCCGCCTCGCCCTTGCCGATCATTGCCTTGAGCTTCTGCACGCGCACTGCATTGTCGAGCGCGACCTGGCGCAGGCCGTCGAGGTCGGCCTGCGGGTCGGCGCGGCCGACGATGTCCAGGCGCAGCGCGGGGCGGTCGACCAGCGCCTGCGCGAGGGACTTGAGCTTGGCCTGCTGCGGCTCGCCGAGCCTGGCACTGCCGCCGCCGAAGTCGAGCTGCGACAGTTCTTCACCGCCACCGAGCGCCGAGCCGAGCAGCGCAAAGGGCGAGGTGATGGCCTTGCCGATCAGGTTGAAAAGCATCTTCATGACCAGGCCGAACACGCTGAACTGGGGATCGTCGAGCGTGCCGCTGACCGGCAGGCGCAGGTCGATCTCGCCGCGGCTGTTCTTGAGCAGCGAGACCGCGAGCTGCACCGGCAGGTTGACCGCGTCGGGACTGTCGACCTTGTCGCCGAAAGTGAGCTGATCGAGGAAGATCCTGTTGGTCGCGGTGAGCTGACGGTCGACGATCTTGTAGTTGAGTTCAGCCGACAGCTTGCCCTTGGCGATGCCGTAGCCCACATATTTGCCGGAATAGCTCGACAGTCCGGTGAGCTCGAAGTCCTTCACGGTGGCGAGAATGTCGAGGTGCGCATCGTCGCGAAAGGGGTTGAGTTCGCCGGTGATCGTGAGCGGAGCGGTCTTGTCCACCTTGCCGTTCAGATCGACCTTTGTGAGCGAGTCGGACGCCGTGGAGAAGCCAGTGATGGTGCCGCCCAGGCTGGTCAGGTTGGCATCGTAGTTCGGACGGATGAAGCGGTCGCTGAAGGCGACGTTGCCACGCTTGAGCTCGATGCGGTCGATGCGCACCGGCGGCGGTGGCGTGCCCGGCTTCTGAATCTCGACGCTGCGCTGCCCTTGAGCTGCCGCGGCGGGCACCGCCCCGTCGCCTTCAACGGCGACCGCCCTGGGCGCGGTCGCCGGTTCCGGCTCGCCCTTCACCCCACCGATCTCGCGCAGGTTGAGCCGCCCCTGATCGTCGAGGATCAGGCGCGTGTAGAAGTCGTCGAGCGCGATGCGCTTGACCCCGAGCGAGAACGGCTCGAGGCGGGCGTCGATGCCACCGATCGACAAGGTGCGCCAGCGCAGGAAGTCGGTTGCGTTGAGACGGTCGACCGAGGCGAAGTTCGCCACCCCCACGTCGCCCCGAAAATTCGCGAGCAACTGCCCCCGACGGCCGGTATCGATGTTGAGCTGGCCCTTGGTGGTGAGGTTGCCACGCGAGATGGCGATCTTGGTCTGCTCGAGGACGTAGGGCTGCAGCGGCAGCAAGTCGACGCTGGCAAGGTCGAGGCGCAGGTCGGCCTTGAGCGGCGCCAGCGTCAGCGGCCCCGATGCGGCCACGCGGCCCTGCTTGTTGAGGCGCGAATCGAGCTTGAACTGGAAGGTGTCGCCCTGCTCGGTCGAGAAACCATCCACCTCGAGGTCGATGCCTTCGAGTGTGGTGATCACCGGGCGCGCCACCCTGCGGTCGTCGAGGCGGATGGAGGCGCCACGCACGGCGAATTTGTCCACCGCCACCACCCAGTCGCCGTCCTTCGCCGTGGCCACCGACGGCTTGGCGGGAGATTTGGCGGCCGCAGGCACGAGCGCCTTCACCAGGTCGAATTCGCCGTCCTTCTCGCGCACCGCGGACAGCGTCACGCCCTTGAGATCCACCCCGGCGACGCGCACGCTGCGTCCGCCGAGATCGAGCGTGGCACCGCGCACGTCGAGCGCTGGCAGCGTCAGCGCGGGGGCCTTGGCGCCCTTGAGCACGAGCGCGAAGTCGCGCAGCGCCAACGCCTCGGAGCTGACCTCGACCAGCGGCTCGCCGTCCTTGCCCAGGGTCATGCGGTACTGGGCGCCGCCGCTCAGGCTGCCCTCGCTGATCGTGCCGCCCGGCATCGCCGCCGCGAGGTAGGGCGCATAGCGCGGAAGGCGGATCGATTCGAACTGCAGGTTGCCCGAGAACTCGAGCGGCGCCAGGCGCAGCACGTCCTCGTGGGTAAATTTCTCGCCGGCGTCGCTGACGTAGTCGAGGCGGATTTCCGCCGGCAGGGTGCCCTCGGTCGCGAGGTCGCGCATGTCGAGGTTGATCGCCTCGATGCGGGTGCGGAAGGGTTCGGGCAGGCTGCGATCCTCGAAGCGCAGCACGCCGTCGCGGATGCGCGCGAGCGCGAGCAGGACATCGGGCCGCGCGGGAGGCGCCGCCGCCGGCGCCGGTCGCAGCCAAGCCGGTCAAGCTGAGCTGGAAGGAGCAGCGCGAACTCGAAGCCTTGCCGGATCGCATCGCCGCCTTGGAAGAGGAGCAGGGCGCGATCCAGGCCCGGCTCAACGATCCGGCCATCTATCGGGATGCGCCGCAGGACGTGCCTGCGCTCAACGCCCGTCTGCAGGCGCTGGAGGCGGAAGTCGAAGCCGCCATGCTGCGCTGGGAAGAGCTCGAAGCCCGTTCGGGCGGCAAGTAGCCAGGCGGAACATCACATCGGGGGCAGGGCGCCGTCCGCCCGTCCGCCGGCCGTGAGCAGGCGCTCGGCCGCTTCGTGGGGTACCGACAAGCGGTGGAGCAGGTTCTCGCGGCCGATGTGCAGCAACTCCTCGATGGCGCTGAGATCGTCGGGAATGGCCGCATCGTCCCATCCTTGGGAGGTATGGCGGGCCAGGCTGTTGGCCAGCTGGACGGTGCGGACGCGGGCATTGTGGATGTACTTCTCGTCCATCATCGAGACGAGGAGTTCCGGCAGGTGCCAGTGGCTTACGAGCGCCAACTGCAATTCCTTGGCCGAAAAATTGAAGACCATCCGCTGGGCCGCCGCCGAACGCAGGCTGTGTTCGGC
>JBEOKH010000133.1:0-6272 GCA_040275625.1 Thauera sp.
TCGAAGGCGCCGCGCTCGCCCGCGCCCTGCCCGGGCGCATCGGCTGGGAGCTGCGCCTGGTGGTGCTCGGCGGGCTGCGCATCCTCGAACGCATCGAGGCGGTCGGCTACGATGTCTTCCGCCATCGCCCCACGCTGGGTCGCAATGACTGGTTGCGCCTCGGCTGGCGCGCCCTGACTTTCGGAAAAATCGCATGAACCCGCACGCCTACTGCCAGGACAAGGCCGCCAAGAGCGGCTCGAGCTTCTACTACAGCTTCATGTTCCTGCCCGCCGAGCGCCGCCAGGCGATCACCGCGCTCTACGCCTTCTGCCGCGAGGTGGATGACGTGGTGGACGAATGCCACGACCTCTCGCTCGCGCAGACCAAGCTCGAGTGGTGGCGGCAGGAGGTCGGGCGCATCTACGGCGGCGCGCCGACGCATCCGGTCGGCCTTGCGTTGAAGGACGTGCTCAAGGGCTTCCGCCTGCCGCAGGAGCAGCTGCTCGAGATCATCGACGGCATGGCGATGGACCTGTCGCAGACGCGCTACCTCGACTTCAAGGGCCTGCAGCTCTACTGCTACCGGGTGGCGAGCGTGGTCGGCCTGCTCGCGGCGGAGATCTTCGGCTACCAGGACCGCCAGACGCTCAAGTACGCGCACGACCTCGGGCTGGCCTTCCAGCTCACCAACATCATCCGCGACGTCGGCGAGGACGCCCGCCGCGGCCGCATCTATCTGCCGATCGAGGACCTGCAGCGCTTCGATGTGCCCGCCAAGGACCTCCTCGAGGCGCGCTACTCCGACGCCTTTCGCGAACTGATGGCCTTCCAGGCCGAGCGCGCCGAAAAGTTCTATGACCAGGCGTTCGCGCAGCTGCCCGCGATCGACCGCAAGGCGCAGCGTCCCGGCCTGGTGATGGCGGCGATCTACCGCACCCTGCTGCGCGAGATCGCCCGCGACGGTTTCCTGGTGCTCGACCGCCGCACCTCGCTGACCCCGCTGCGCAAGGTGTGGCTGGCGGGCACCACCTGGCTGCGCGCATGAGCGTGCCCACGGTCGCCATCATCGGCGCCGGCTACGCCGGGCTGGCCTGCGCGGTCGAGCTCGCGCGCGCCGGCGTGCATGTGACCGTGTTCGAGCGCTCGCACACCATGGGCGGGCGCGCCCGCGTGGTGCACAAGGACCACCACTGGCGGGTGGACAACGGCCAGCACATCCTGATCGGCGCCTACAGCGAGCTCACCCGCCTGCTGCGCCTCACCGGCGTGTCGCCCAAGCAGCTCGCCCACCTGCCCCTGACCCTGCATGTGCCCGGCCGCCTGCACCTGAAGGCCGCGTCGCTGCCCGCGCCCTTTCATCTGGCGGTCGGCCTGCTGCGCGCGCAGGGACTCAGCTGGGCCGACCGCCTGGCCATGCTGCGCCTGATGCGCTGCTTGAAGCGACAAGGCTTCCGCCTGCCCGACCCCGCGCTGACGGTCGCCGGCCTGCTCACCGAGACCCGCCAGACGCCGACGCTGTGCGAGCTGATCTGGGCGCCGCTGTGCGTGGCGGCGCTCAACACGCCGCTCGAGGCAGCCTCGGCGCAGGTCTTCGCGAACGTGTTGCGCGACAGCCTCGCCGCGGGCGCCTCCGCCAGCGCGCTGCTGCTGCCGCGCACCGACTTGTCCGAACTCTTCCCGGTGCCGGCCGCGCGCTACATCGGCATGCGCCGCGGCAGGCTGCGCACCGGCAACGGGATCGAGGCGATCGAGCCGGTTCAAGGTGGCTACCGCCTTGGCGGGGATCCCGGCAGCCAGCCGTGGCCGCACGTGGTGGTGGCGACCGCGCCCTACCACGCCGGCGCCCTGCTTGCGTCCACCGGCGGCTGCGACAAGCTGGTGGCACAGATCGATGCACTCGAGCACGAGCCGATCGTGTCGGTGTACCTGGCGCTGGGCAAGGGCCAGAAGCTGCCCGAGCCGATGATCGGGCTGGTCTCGGGCAGCACCGCGGGGCCGGCGCAGTGGGTGTTCGACCGCGGCCAGCTCGGCGGGCCGGAAGGTTTGTTCTCGTGCGTGATCAGCGCCCACGGCGCGCATGAAGCGCTGCCGCGCGACGAGCTCATCCTCGCCGTGCACGCCCAGCTCGAGCGCCAGCTCGAACGCCGCCTGCCGGCACCGGAGTGGTCGCAGGTGATCGTCGAGAAGCGCGCCACCTTCGCCTGCCGCCCGGGCATTTTCCGCCCGGGGATCCGCACCCCGCTGCGCGGACTGTGGCTCGCGGGCGACTATCTCGACTCGGACTACCCGGCCACGCTGGAGTCGGCCGTGCGCTCGGGCGTGGCCTGCGCCACCGTGATCCTCGCCGAACTCGGCCACGCCGCGGGCTGAACGCAACCGGCGTACAGCCGCCCTTGCCAGCTATCGCGGCGGGCCAGCTCGGCGGTGAGACGCGGGGCGAGCTCGGACAGGCGGATGTTCCAGTGCGGGGCGAGCTTGAGCGCGGGCGGCACCTCGCTGCCCAGGCGCTGCAGCAGGATGCGCGGTGACAGGCGCTCGACGAAATCCGCGAGCAGCGCGATGTATTCCTGTTCGTCGAACAGCGCCACCGCGGCCGGATCGCGCTGCCAGTCGCGCGCCATCGCGGTGCCGCGCACGAGCTGCAGCTGATGAAGCTTGAGCGCGCGGATCGGCTGCGCCGACAGCCTCGCGGCGGCGTCGAGCATCCCCGCGCGCGTCTCGCCCGGCAGGCCGAGGATCAGATGCGCGGTCACCTGCAGGCCGCGCGCCGCCGCGCGCCCGATCGCCTCCTCGCTGCAGGCGTGGTCATGGCCGCGGTTGATGTGTTCGAGCACGCGGTCGTCGCATGACTCGACGCCGATCTCGAGCTCCACGATGTGTTCCTGGGCAAGTTCCGCCATGTAATCGAGCACGATGTCGGGCAGGCAGTCCGGCCGGGTGCCGATCGCCAGCCCGCTGATGCGCGGATGGGCGAGCGCGGCCTCGTAGCACTCGCGCAGGCGCGAGAACTCGCCGTAGGTGTTGCTGTAGGACTGAAAGTAGGCGATGAAGCGCTCGGTACCGGGATAGCGGCGATCGAGGAAGCGCAGGCCGGCGTCGATCTGCGCGGCGATCGGGTCGCCGCGGTCGAGATAGCCCGGGGTGAAGCCGGCGTTGTTACAGAACGTGCAGCCGCCACTGCCGCGCGTGCCGTCACGATTGGGGCAGGTGAATCCGGCCGCCACCGAGACCTTCTGCACCCGCCCGCCATACTGTCGCTTCACATGATCGTTCCAGGCGTTGTAGCGCCGCGCACCGAAGGGTGATGGCGCAGCGGGCGCGGGAGCCGGATCGGGCGCATCGGCGGCCACGGGCAGGGAATCGTTCATCGCTTCGGCGTACAGGAAGGGCGGGGCAGCCGGACAGTGTGCGGCAAACGCTTCACATTGCCCTTGATGCGGCGCAACAAAAGGCCCGCACCAGGGTCCTGGGGAGCCCCACACCGCGCCGTGCGGCCCATCCCTTGACGAGCGCAAGCGCAGCGGGATGCGCCGCACGTTATCGTGGCAGCGCGTCAGACCCCGTGGCGCCTGCGGTGTTGCCGCGAGCCCGCGGCACCTTCCGAGTCTGAATACGCGTGCCGTGCCGCGGTCATCTCGGCGAGCACGGTGGCGATCTTGTGGTTGAGCGTGCCCTTCGGGATCACCCCCTTGGCGTCGGGCTCGCCCGCCTCGACACCGGTCAGCACGGTCATCGCCTCGTCCACCGTCTTCACCGCATGGATCGTGAAGCGCCCCTCGGCTGCGGCCTGCACCACGTCCTCGCGCAGCATGAGGTGGCGCATGCTCGCCGCCGGGATCACCACGCCGTGCGTGCCGTCCAGACCGCGCGCCGCGCACAGGTCGAAGAAGCCCTCGATCTTCTCGTTCACGCCGCCGATCACCTGCACCTCGCCGAACTGGTTCACCGAGCCGGTGATCGCGAAGCGCTGCTGGATCGGCACCTGGGTCAGCGCCGACAGCAGCGCGCACAGCTCGGCCAGCGAGGCCGAGTCACCCTCGACCGGCGCGTACGATTGCTCGAACACCAGGCTCGCCGACAGCGACAGCGGCTGGTGGCGCGCGTAGCGCGCGGCGAGGAAGGCGGACAGGATCAGCACGCCCTTCGAGTGGATCGCGCCCCCGAGCTCGGTTTCGCGCTCGATATCGACCACGTCGCCCTCGCCCATGCGCACCGTGGCGGTGATGCGCACCGGATGGCCGAAGTGCTCGCCTGCGAGCTCGATCACCACCAGGCCGTTGATCTGGCCGGCGCGATCGCCGTCGGTGGAGATCAGCGTCGTGCCCTCGAGGATGGACTCCAGCACCCGCGTCGGGTAGCGGTTGGCGCGCCGCGCGCGTGCGGCGAGGGCGTCCTCGACTTCGCTGCGGCCGGTGGCGGCGAGGCCCTTCTGGCGGGCGTGGAAGTCGGCCTCGCGCATCAGGTCGGACAGCGCGCGGGTGTTCAGCGACAGCCGCCCGGAGTCGTCGGCCAGGCGCGAGGCCTCTTCCACCAGGCGCGCCACGCCGCTGCGCTCGACCGGCAGCAGCTTCGCGCCGCGCGCGAGCAGCGCCATCAGGCGGGCGTACTCGCACTCGTTCTCGGGCGTGCGCAGGATGTCATCGTTGAAATCGGCCGCCACCTTGAACAGATCGGCGAACTCGGGGTCATGGTCCATCAGCAGGTAGTACACCTCGCGGTCGCCGATCAGCACCACCTTGAGCGCGCTCGGTAGCGCCTCGGGCTCCAGCGTCAGCGCCCCGCTCCAGCCCTGCGCCTCGGCCGGCGGTTCGATGCGGATCTCGCCCGCGCGCAGGCAGCGCTTGAGGCCTTCCCACGCAAAGGGCTGCGACAGCAGGCGCTCGGCGTCGAGCACCAGGTAGCCCCCATTGGCGCGGTGCAGCGCCCCGGCGCGGATCAGGTTGAAATGGCTGACCTGATTGCCCTGCTGCACCACGTGCTCGATGCGGCCGATCAGGTTGCCGTAGCCCGGGTTGTTCTCGAACACCACCGGCGCACCCTGCGACGCGGCATGATCGACCAGCAGTTTCACCTGGTAGCGGTGATAGCGCGTGTTTTCCTCGGGCTCGGGCGCCTCGTCGTCTTCCTCGTCGAGCATCGTGCCGCGAATCGCGCTGTCGAGCACATCGCGCTCGACCGCATCGAGGAAGGCGAGCACCTCGACCAGGTCCTCGTGCGCCTCGCGCACTTCGCGCAGCAGGTGGGCGACCGCCGGCCCGAGCACCTCGCGCTCGGCGCGCTCGATCGACTCGCGCACCGACTTGCGCCAGCCGGGAAAGTCGTTGAGCAGGTCTTCGAGGCGGTTACTCCATCCGCCGATGCGTGTCTCGATCGCCTTGCGCTCGTCCTCTGGCAGCGCCTCGAAGGCCTCCGACGACATCGCCTCGCCCTCGCTCGTGGGTGCGAACACGAAACCTTCAGGCGTCTGCAACAAGGAGATGCCTTCGGCGCCGCACGCCTGGCCAAGCTCGCGCAGCGCCGCCTCCTCGCGCGCCTTGTGAGCGCTCTGCAGCGATTCGACGCGATCGACGTGGGCCTCGCTGTCGAGCGCGGCGCCGAGCGCCGGGCCCAGATCGCGGATGAAGGTCTGCATGCGAGTGCGCAGCGCGCCGCCGCGCCCCGCGGGCAGGGTCAGCAGTTGCGGCTTGAGCGGCTCATCGAAGTTGTGCAGATAGCACAGGTCGGGCGGCACCGCCTCGCGCGCCGCACGTTCGCGCAGCAGGCGGAAGGTGGTCGCATGCTTGCCGCTGCCGGCGTCGCCGAGCACGAACACGTGGTAACCGGTGTGGCCCATCGCGAGGCCGAAGCGGATCGCCTCGACGGCGCGCTCCTGGCCAAGGTCGCCGGCGTGATCAACGAGGGATTCGGTGGTTTCGAAGCTGAAACAGGCGGGGTCGCAGCGCTTGCGCAATGCCGTCGCCGGCAGCGGCACGAGATCGGCCATGGATTTGATCTTTGTTCTGGTGCCGGATCGGCAGGGAGCGCAATGATACACCCCGGCCCGCAGGGCCCGTGATCGATGCCCGCCGAGTTCGCGGCCGCGGTGTTCTCGTGTACGAGCGCCGGAAGGCGCGAACTCCGCGGTGGAATTCTGCACGCGCGTCGGGAGCCGCCCGACGCACCCGTGCGAACCTCGCCTTGCGCCGCGCGGTCCACGTATCGATAATCCCCCAACTCCAGCCCGCCGCCGAACATGAAAGTCATCCCGATCCAGCACGCCGCCGCCGCGCCCTCCGCCGATCCGGCCTGTC
>JBEOKH010000134.1:0-18828 GCA_040275625.1 Thauera sp.
GCCGACGTGGTGAAATTGGTAGACACGCTATCTTGAGGGGGTAGTGGCGAAAGCCGTATGAGTTCGAGTCTCATCGTCGGCACCACATTCCGGGAACGCCCGCAGAAGCGGGCGTTTCTACGCAGAGAGAGCAATAACAATAATTGCGACGCGCCAATGACGTCGCTGACTTCAAATAGGGGGTCTTCGGACATGTTGGAAAATTATTTTCCCGTCCTGATGTTCATGCTCGTGGGTCTGGGTTTCGGCTTGGCGCCTATTGTTCTCGGGCGGCTGATTGCCCCCTATCGTCCTGATTCAGAGAAGAATTCTCCCTACGAGTGCGGCTTCGAGGCGTTTGAAGACGCCCGGATGAAGTTCGATGTCCGCTACTACCTGATCGCCATTCTGTTCATTCTGTTCGATCTCGAAATCGCCTTCCTCTTTCCGTGGGCGACGGTCTTTCAGGAGTTCATCGCTGCCGGCGATATTGCCTGGTTCGTATTCGGTTCGGTGATGGTCTTTCTGGCGATTTTGGTCATTGGCTATATCGTCGAGTGGAAAAACGGCGCACTCGACTGGGAGTAATGCATGAGCATTGAGGGCGTCTTTCGCGAGGGGTTCGTTACTACCTCGCTCGATGCGGTTATCAACTGGACGCGAACCGGCTCATTGTGGCCGATGACCTTCGGTCTGGCTTGCTGTGCGGTCGAAATGATCCATGCGGGCTGTTCCCGCTACGATCTCGATCGTTTCGGCGTGGTGTTCCGTCCAAGTCCGCGCCAATCCGACCTGATGATCGTGGCCGGCACGCTGTGCAACAAGATGGCGCCGGCATTGCGCAAGGTCTACGACCAGATGTCCGAGCCACGCTGGGTCATTTCGATGGGTTCATGCGCGAACGGTGGGGGTTACTACCATTATTCGTACTCAGTCGTGCGTGGTTGCGATCGTATTGTGCCGGTTGACGTTTATGTGCCGGGCTGTCCGCCGACGGCCGAAGCGCTGATCTACGGCATTCTCCAGCTTCAGAACAAGATCAAGCGCACGAATACGATTGCGCGCTGACGGGTGTCCCAGACATGAGTGCCAAGCTTGAACGCCTGACCCAGACCTTGCGCGACGTATTCGGTAATCGGATTCAGTCGCTCGTGGTCGACCGCGGGGAGGTCACGATTGAGGTCCCCGCTTCTGATTACCTGCGTGTGGCGCGCCAATTGCGCGATCATGCCGAACTGCGTTTCGAACAGTTGATCGATGTTTCCGGGGTTGACTACTCAGCCTACGGTAATGGGGCGCGCGAAGGTCTGCGTTTTGCCTCGGTCGCGCATCTGACCTCAATCAAGCACAACTGGCGCTTGCGTTTGCGTGTATTTGCCGACGATGACGCATTTCCGGTCATCGACTCGGCAGTGGATGTATGGCCGAGCGCGAACTGGTTCGAGCGCGAGTCCTTCGATCTTTACGGGATCATGTATTCGGGCCATCCGGATCTGCGCCGCATCCTCACCGACTACGGCTTTGTCGGTCATCCGTTCCGCAAGGATTTCCCGGTTTCCGGTTTTGTCGAGATGCGCTACGACCCGGAGCAGGGCAGGGTCGTTTATCAGCCGGTGACCATCGAGCCGCGTGAGAACACGCCGCGCGTCGTGCGCGAAGAGAACTACGGGGACGTCGGCCATGGCTGAGATCCGCAATTACACGATCAACTTCGGCCCCCAGCACCCGTCGGCGCACGGTGTGCTCCGGCTTGTGCTTGAGCTCGACGGCGAAGTCGTCGAGCGTGCTGACCCGCACATCGGCCTGCTGCATCGCGGCACAGAAAAGCTCGCCGAGACCCGCACCTGGGTGCAGTCCGTGCCCTACATGGATCGGCTCGACTATGTGTCGATGATGTGCAACGAGCACGCTTATTGCATGGCAATCGAACGTCTGCTCGGTGTCGAGGTTCCGCTGCGCGCGCAGTACATCCGGGTGATGTTCGACGAGATTACCCGGATCCTCAATCACTTGCTCAACATCGGTACCCACGCCCTCGATATCGGGGCGATGACCATGGTGCTATACACCTTCCGTGAACGTGAAGACCTGATGGACGCCTACGAGGCGGTTTCGGGTGCGCGGATGCACGCGGCGTATTACCGTCCGGGCGGCGTCTATCGGGATTTGCCCGACCGCATGCCGAAGTACGAGGTCAACAAGTTCAAGAATGAGAAGACGGTCCGGGAACTGAACGCAAGCCGCCAAGGCACTATGCTCGATTTCCTCGAGGACTTCACCAACCGTTTTCCGACCTACTGCGACGAATATGAGACGCTATTGACCGATAACCGCATCTGGAAGCAGCGGACGGTCGGAATCGGCGTCGTTTCACCGGAGCAGGCGCTTGGCTGGGGTTTTACCGGGCCAATGCTGCGCGGGTCAGGCATCGCGTGGGATCTGCGCAAGAAACAGCCCTACGAGGTCTACGATCGGATGGACTTCGACGTTCCGATCGGCAAGAACGGCGACTGCTACGACCGCTACCTGTGCCGCATGGAAGAGATGCGCCAGTCGAACCGGATCGTCAAGCAGTGCATCGACTGGCTGCGCAAGAACCCGGGTCCGGTGATCACCGACAACCACAAGGTTGCGCCGCCTTCGCGTGAGGCGATGAAGACCAACATGGAAGAGCTGATCCACCATTTCAAGCTCTTCTCCGAAGGCATGCACGTACCTGCGGGCGAAGTCTATGCCGCCGTAGAACATCCGAAGGGCGAGTTCGGTGTGTATGCCGTGTCCGACGGTGCCAACAAGCCTTACCGGCTGAAACTGCGTGCCCCCGGGTTTGCCCATCTCGCCGCGATGGACGAACTCGCGCGCGGGCACATGATTGCCGACGTGGTGGCGATCATCGGCACGATGGACGTCGTGTTTGGCGAGATCGACCGCTGAGCCGGGTTCGGTTCAGCGGCAACTGTAGATCGGCGCCTTTTGGCGCCAGTGAATCAAACAAGAATCGGCAGGCTATCCGGAAGATCAAGACGACATGCTGAGCCAGGAATCGCTGCAACAGATCGATCGAGAGATCGCCAAGTATCCGCCCGATCAGAAGCAGTCTGCGGCTATGGCCGCGCTGCGGATCGCGCAGGTCGAGAAGGGCTGGCTGCCCAAGGAGCTCATCGAGTTCGTCGCCCGCTATCTTGGCATGGCGCCGATCGCTGCCTTCGAGGTAGCGAGCTTCTACAACATGTACGACCTCGAGCCTGTCGGTCGGCACAAGATCACGGTGTGCACCAATCTGCCGTGCGCGTTGTCCGGTGGTGTGCATGCGGCTGACTACATCAAGCGGAAACTCGGCATCGATTTCAACGAGACCACGCCGGACGGCAAGTTCACGCTGAAGGAAGGCGAATGCATGGGCGCCTGTGGAGACGCCCCGGTGCTGCTGGTGAACAACCATCACATGTGCAGCTGGATGACTACCGAGAAGATCGACCAGATGCTGGCCGACTTGGACAAGAAATGAGCACGCAAGGAATGATCCTCGCCGGCTGTGACGGCGACCGCACCTGGCGGCTCCAGGACTACGTTGCCCGCGGTGGTTATTCGGCACTGAAGAAGATCATCGCCGAGAAGGTGCCGCAGGATGCGATCATCGCCGAGCTCAAGACCTCGGTGCTGCGTGGCCGTGGCGGTGCGGGGTTCCCGACGGGCCTGAAGTGGAGTTTCATGCCGCGCTCCTTCCCTGGTGACAAGTACCTCGCATGCAACTCCGACGAGGGCGAGCCGGGAACGTTCAAGGATCGCGACATCCTGCGTTACAACCCGCACAGCGTGATCGAAGGCATGGTGATTGCTGCCTACGCAATGGGCGCAGCGCGCGGTTACAACTACATCCACGGCGAAATATTCGAGGTTTATTCGCGCTTCGAAGAGGCGCTTGCCGAAGCACGTGAGGCAGGCCTGATCGGACAGAACATCCTCGGCTCAGATTTCTCCTTCGAGCTTTTCGCCCACCACGGGTACGGGGCGTACATCTGTGGCGAAGAAACGGCGTTGCTCGAATCCATCGAGGGCAAGAAGGGTCAGCCGCGCTTCAAGCCTCCGTTCCCGGCGAGCTATGGCCTTTACGGCAAGCCGACCACGATCAACAACACCGAAACCTTCGCCTCTGTACCCTTCATCATGAACATGGGGGGCGAGGCCTTCCTTAACCTCGGCAAGCCCAATAACGGTGGCATGAAGCTGTTCTCGGTGTCCGGGCACGTCAATCGCCCTGGCAACTACGAGATCCCGCTCGGCACGCCGTTTGCAGAACTGCTTGAGATGGCGGGCGGCATGCGCGCAGGTCGCAAGATCAAGGCGGTGATTCCCGGCGGTTCCTCCTCGCCCGTCGTGCTTGGTAGCACGATGATGGACTGCACGATGGACTACGACTCGATCTCGAAGGCGGGTTCGATGCTCGGCTCGGGTGCGGTCATCGTGATGGATGAGACCACCTGCATGGTGAAGGCGCTCGAACGGCTGTCCTACTTCTACTTCGAGGAATCCTGCGGCCAATGCACGCCTTGCCGCGAGGGTACGGGGTGGCTCTATCGCGTGGTCCATCGAATCGAGCATGGTCTTGGCCGTCCCGACGATCTCGATCTGCTGAATTCCGTCACCACGAACATCATGGGTCGCACGATCTGCGCCCTCGGCGACGCAGCCTCGATGCCGGTGCAGAGCTTCGTCAAGCACTTCGGCGGCGAGTTCGAATACCACATCGAAAACAAGAAGTGCCTCGTGCCGCCGGATGTGCAGCACGCAGGCAGTCAAATCTACGTGAGCCCGTCATGCTAGAGATCGAAATCGACGGCAAGCAGGTCCAGGTCAATGACGGCAGCACCGTGATCGAGGCTGCTGCGGTTGCCGGGTCCTACATTCCGCACTTCTGTTACCACAAGAAGCTTTCCATCGCGGCGAGCTGCCGGATGTGTCTGGTTCAGGTCGAAAAGGCGCCCAAGCCGTTGCCGGCCTGTGCGACGCCGGTCACGAACGGCATGAAGGTATGGACGCACTCCGAGCTTGCGGTCAAGGCGCAACAGGGGGTGATGGAGTTCCTGCTCATCAACCATCCGCTGGACTGCCCGATCTGCGACCAGGGCGGCGAGTGCCAGCTTCAGGATCTCGCGGTCGGTTACGGCTCCAGCGCATCGCGGTACGAGGAAGAAAAGCGCGTCGTGTTCAACAAGAACCTCGGCTCGCTGGTCTCCACGGACATGACGCGCTGCATCAACTGCACGCGCTGCGTCCGCTTCACCGCCGAGATTGCTGGCGAGATGGAACTTGGCCAGGCATTCCGTGGCGAGCACGCGGAGATCATGCCTTTCATCGAGAAGACGGTCGATTCGGAGTTGTCGGGCAACATCATCGACCTGTGCCCCGTCGGCGCGCTAACCTCGAAGCCGTTCCGTTTCGCTGCCCGTACCTGGGAATTGTCGCGACGCAAGTCGGTAAGCCCGCATGATTCGCTCGGCGCCAACCTCATCGTGCAGTGCAAGCACGACGTCGTGAAGCGCGTCCTGCCGTTTGAGAATGAAGACGTCAACGAATGCTGGTTGTCCGACAAGGACCGTTTCTCTTACGAGGGGCTTGCCAGCGACCAGCGCCTGACCACACCGATGATTCGACATGGTGGGCAGTGGAAGCAGATCGACTGGCAGGCTGCACTTGAATTCGTCGCTACCGGGCTGCGCGGTATCGCCACTGATCACGGCGCGGCATCGATCGGTGCGCTCGCCTCACCGCATTCGACGGTGGAAGAGCTCTTCCTGATGCAGAAGCTCATGCGGGGGCTCGGCAGCAACAACATCGATTTCCGCCTCCGCCAGGCAGATTTCCGTGCCGACGGCAAGCGCGCCGGAGCGCCGTGGCTGGGCATGCCGATCGCCGGGGTGAAGGATCTCACTCGCTTGCTGGTGGTCGGCAGCTTCCTGCGCAAGGACGCGCCCTTGCTCGCCCAGCGTGTGCGTCAGGCCGCCAAAAAGGGCCTGCATGTCAGCGCGATCGGCCCCAACGCCGAAGACTGGCTTATCCCTGTGCGCCACCGCGCGCTGGTCGCACCGTCGGCGATGGTGGTGACGATGGGGCAGGTCGTGGTCGCCCTCGCGAAGGAGAAGGGTGCCGAAGTCAGCGTCGCCCTGCTCGGCAAGCTCCCGGAGACGGTCAGCGATGAAGCGCTTGCGATCGCCGAGAGCCTGGCTAGCGGGCGCAAAGTTGCCGTATGGCTGGGCAGCCTCGCTGCGCAGCACGAGCGGGCGTCGGAGCTACAGATGCTCGCACAGGAAATTGCGCGCCTATCCGGCGGCGGCTTCGGCTTCATCGGCGAGGCCGCGAACAGTGTTGGCGGCTACCTTGCCGGGGCTGTGCCGGGCGAGGGCGGGCTCAACGCTGCAGCGATGATCGAGCAAGGGCGCAAGGCTTATGTGCTGATGAACCTGGAGCCCGATCTCGATGTCGCCAACCCAGCGGCGACGATGGCTGCACTCGATGCGGCACAACTGGTGGTGGCGTTGTCGGCCTTCGACTCGCCTTCATTGCGGCAGGTTGCAGATGTGCTGTTGCCGGTTGCACCCTTCACCGAAACCTCCGGCACCTTCGTCAACTGTGAGGGCCGTGCGCAGAGCTTCACTGCTGTCGCCAAGCCGCTTGGCGAAGCTCGCCCAGGCTGGAAGGTGCTTCGCGTGCTGGGCAATCTGCTCGCGCTCGAGGGCTTCTCCCAGGGCGATTCCGATGCCGTGCGCGCTGAGGCGCTGGACGGCGATATCGCCGCGCTCGACAACGGCCTGAAAGGCGTCGTGGTTTCGTCGGCCACCGGTCCAGCAGGTGGGCTTGAGCGTGTGAGCGACGTGCCCATCCACTTCGCAGATCCGCTGGTGCGTCGTTCCCCGTCGCTACAGAAGACGCGGGATGCAGCTCCGCCTGTGGCCAGGATTGCGCCGGCAACGCTCGCGGCGCTCGGTCTCGTCGCTGGCGACCGGGTGCGCGTCGCCCGGAGTGGTGCCACCGTGGAACTCGTGGCTCAGGCAGACGATCGGCTCGCTGCCGGCTGTGTGCGTGTCGCCGCGGCGCATCCCTCGACCGCGGCGCTTGGCGCAATGAGCGGTGAACTCAGCGTGGAGCGTGCGTAATGGAAGCGATGCTGCAACCGGTTGCCAATTTGTTCGGATCTGCCTGGCCTGCAGTGTGGACACTGCTCAAGATCGTCGCGATCATTGCGCCGCTGATGATCTGCGTCGCTTATCTCACGCTCGCCGAGCGCAAGGTGATCGGCTACATGCAGGTCCGCATCGGACCCAACCGTGTTGGTCCGATGGGTCTGCTGCAACCGATCGCCGACGGCATGAAGCTCCTGTTCAAGGAGATCATCATCCCGAGCGGTGCCAACAAGGGACTCTTCATCATCGGCCCGATCATGGCGATCGCGCCCTCGCTGGCGGCTTGGGCGGTGGTGCCCTTCGACGACGGACTCGTGCTGGCTGATGTCAATGCGGGCCTCCTGTTCCTGCTCGCGATTACCTCGATGGAGGTGTACGGTGTGATCATCGCCGGCTGGGCGTCGAACTCGAAGTATCCCTTCCTCGGCTCAATGCGCGCGGCGGCGCAGATGGTGTCCTACGAGGTGGCGATGGGCTTCGCATTGATCTGCGTGCTCCTCATCTCATCGAGCCTCAACCTCACCGATATCGTGATGTCCCAAAATGAAGGCCGCTTCGCCGACATGGGGCTGGGTGTGCTGTCGTGGAACTGGATCCCGTTGTTCCCGATGTTTGTGGTGTATGTGATCTCGGGTATTGCCGAAACCAACCGTGCGCCCTTCGACGTGGTCGAGGGCGAGGCAGAGGTGGTCGCTGGACACATGGTCGAATATTCCGGCATGACGTTCGCGCTCTTCTTCCTCGCCGAGTACGCGAACATGATCCTGGTCTCGATCCTGACCTCGGTCCTGTTCTTGGGCGGTTGGTTGTCGCCGGTTGGTTTCCTGCCCGACGGTTTCCACTGGCTCGCGGCCAAGACGGCCTTCATCCTGCTGCTATTCCTGTGGGCACGTGCCACCTTCCCGCGCTTCCGCTACGACCACATCATGCGCTTGGGCTGGAAGGTGTTCATCCCGGTCACCCTCGTGTGGCTGTTTGTGGTGACCGTGTGGATGATGTCGCCGCTGTCGATCTGGAGTTGAGAAGACCATGGGTGCCAAGGATTACATCGGCAGTCTGTTCCTGAAGGAACTCGTCAAGGGCATGGCCCTGACCGGACGCCATTTCTTTCAGCGGAAGATCACCGTCCAGTTTCCCGAGGAGAAGACGCCGCAGAGCCACCGGTTCCGCGGACTGCACGCGCTGCGTCGCTACCCGAATGGCGAGGAGCGTTGCATCGCATGCAAGCTGTGCGAGGCGATCTGCCCCGCAATGGCGATCACGATCGAGTCTGATCAGCGTGACGACGGTTCGCGCCGCACGACGCGGTACGACATAGACCTGACCAAGTGCATTTTCTGTGGTTTCTGTGAGGAGGCCTGTCCGGTTGACGCGATCGTCGAGACACGCGTGCTCGAGTATCACGGTGAGCAGCGCGGTGACCTGTACTACACCAAGCAGATGCTGCTGGCGGTGGGCGATCGGCATGAGCCGCAGATCGCGGCTGACCGTCAGATGGATGCCAAGTACCGCTAAGGGGAGGGCGTTTCGGCGCCGCGAGTCAAGAACATGGAATTCAAGACCTTTGTCTTTTACTTTCTCGCCGTGATCATGGTGGGGGCCGCGCTGAGAGTGATCACCGCCAGGAACCCGGTACATGCCGCGCTTTTTCTGGTGCTGACCTTTTTCAACGCTGGCGGTATCTGGTTGTTGCTGCAGGCGGAGTTCCTCGCGGTCACACTGGTGATGGTGTACGTCGGTGCAGTGATGGTGCTGTTCCTTTTCGTGGTGATGATGCTCGACATCAATCTTGACCGCCTGCGCGAGGGGTTCTGGAGCTATCTCCCGGTCGGTGCGCTGGTGGGCGTGTTGATGCTGGCCGAGATGGCGATGGTCCTGGGGGGGAGCTACTTCGGCCTTGAGGCGATGCCGGCGCCGGCCGCGGCGGCGGAGGGCTACAGCAATACACGCGAGCTCGGTCGCGTGCTCTATACCGATTATGTCTATCCGTTCGAGCTGGCCTCGCTGGTGCTGCTGGTGGCGATGATCGCCGCGGTGACGCTGACGCTGCGCAAGCGCAAGGGCCTCAAGTACATCCAGCCGTCCGAGCAGGTGGCTGTCAGGCGCGAGGGCCGCGTCGAACTGGTGAAGATGCAGTCCGAAAAAGAAGACTGACGACGCAGGCGAACAAAACAAGAACCGCGCCGGCATCATGCCGGTGCGACCAGGGGGTTACTGATGCTTTCGCTTTCCCATTTCCTCATCTTGGGCGCGATCCTGTTCGCGATCAGCGTGGTCGGGATCTTCCTTAACAGGAAGAACCTGATCGTGCTGCTGATGGCCATCGAACTGATGCTGCTGTCGGTCAACATGAACTTCGTCGCGTTCTCGCACTACCTCGGCGACATCGCCGGTCAGGTCTTCGTTTTCTTCATCCTCACCGTCGCTGCGGCAGAATCGGCCATTGGCCTCGCGATCCTGATCGTGATGTTCCGCAACATGCGCACGATCCACGTGGATGATCTGGACAGCCTCAAGGGTTAAGGAAGCGACACGATGTCGGACATGAAAGCACTCTACCTCCTCGTGCCGCTGGCGCCGCTGGCAGGCGCCATCCTCGCGGGCCTTTTCGGCAAGGCGATCGGTCGCGCCGGTGCGCACGTCGTCACCATCCTGGGCGTGCTGGTTGCGTTCATCGCCTCGGTGGTGATCTACCAGGATGTTTCCGCCGGCAACACCTTCAATGGCACCGTCTACGCCTGGATGCAGGCGGGCGGGATCGATTTCGAGGTTGGATTCCTGATTGATTCATTGACGGTGATGATGATGCTCGTGGTGACCTTCGTGTCGCTGATGGTGCACATCTACACCATCGGCTACATGTCAGAGGATCCGGGTTATCAGCGCTTCTTCAGCTATATCTCGCTCTTCACCTTCTCGATGTTGATGTTGGTGATGTCCAACAACTTCCTGCAGCTGTTCTTCGGCTGGGAAGCTGTTGGGCTGGTGTCCTACCTGCTAATTGGCTTCTGGTACGAGCGCCCGACCGCAATCTACGCCAACCTCAAGGCCTTCCTGGTCAACCGGGTCGGCGACTTCGGCTTCCTGCTCGGCATTGGCCTGATTGCGGCATACACCGGTAGCCTGGACTACGCGGAAGTGTTCGCGAAAGCGCAGGAACTCTCCGCTACCGAGATGGTGGTGACAGGCTGGCCGCTGCTCACCGCGATCTGTATTTGCCTGTTCATTGGTGCGATGGGCAAGTCCGCCCAGGTGCCGCTGCACGTCTGGCTGCCTGATTCGATGGAAGGTCCGACTCCGATCTCCGCGCTGATCCACGCCGCTACCATGGTTACTGCGGGCATATTCATGGTGGCGCGCATGTCGCCGCTGTTCGAGCTCTCCGATACGGCGCTCTCCTTCGTGCTCGTGATCGGTGCCACGACCGCCCTGTTCATGGGCTTCCTCGGCATCGTGCAAAACGACATCAAGCGTGTGGTCGCGTATTCGACGCTCTCCCAACTCGGTTACATGACCGTCGCGCTCGGTGTCTCGGCCTACTCCGCTGCGGTGTTCCACCTGATGACCCACGCGTTCTTCAAGGCGCTGTTGTTCCTCGGTGCCGGCTCGGTGATCATCGGCATGCATCACGATCAGGACATGCGCAACATGGGCGGCCTGCGCAAGTACATGCCCATCACCTGGATCACCTCGCTGCTCGGTTCGCTGGCGCTGATCGGGTCCCCGTTCTTCTCGGGCTTTTACTCGAAAGACTCGATTATCGAGGCGGTGCACGCATCGAACATCGCTGGCTCTGGCTACGCGTTGTTCTGCGTCATGCTGGGGGTGTTCGTCACTGCGTTCTACTCTTTCCGCATGTACTTCCTCGTCTTCCATGGCAAGGAGCGCTTTGGCAAGGCGCACGATCATCACGACCACCACGGTGACCACGATGACGAGGAGCCGTCAGCGGATCACCATCATGGTCTGGCACCGGGGCAAAAGCCGCACGAGTCGCCATGGGTGGTGACCCTGCCGCTGGTGCTGCTGGCCATCCCGTCTGTAGTCATCGGCTTCTTCACGATCGATCCGATGCTGTTCGGCGAGTGGTTCAAGGGCGTGATCTTCGTTGGCGACAATCATGTCGGCCTCAAGGAACTCGCGGGCAACTACCACGGCCCGCTGGCGATGGCGATCCATGGCCTGCAGACCGCACCGTTCTGGCTGGCGATGGGGGGTGTCGCCCTCGCATGGTTCTTCTACATGAAGCGCCCCGACATTCCGGCGGCGATCCAGCGCACCTTCAAGCCGATCCATACCCTGCTCGAAAACAAGTACTACTTTGACCGTTTCAACGAGATCTTCTTCGCTGCCGGGGCCCGCATGCTCGGTCGTGGGCTGTGGAAGGCCGGTGACCAGGCGCTGATCGACGGCGTCGCGATCAACGGCACGGCAAAGCTGGTGGGCTGGGTTGCACAGATGTCCCGCCTGTTCCAGACCGGTCACCTTTACCAGTACGCCTTCGTGATGATCATCGGCGTGTTCGTGCTGCTCACCTTCTGGTTTAACCGGGGTTGAGACACGCTCGCTGGGACGCAACACACATAACAAGATCGAACGCGCCGTCCGCGGCGCACTGAACGGAAAGCAACGATGACGGACATTCCTCTCCTCAGTCTGGCGATCTGGGTACCAATTATCGGTGGCCTGCTGGTGCTCGCGACCGGCTCGGATCGCAATGCCCCGCTGGCGCGCATGCTCGCCTTCGCGGTCGCCGTGGCTGGTTTCGTCGTGACGATTCCGCTCTACACGGGCTTCGAGGTCGGAACGAGCGCGATGCAGTTCGTCGAACTGCAATCGTGGGTGCCGCGCTTCAACATCAACTACCACCTCGGTGTCGATGGTATCTCGGTGTTGTTCGTGCTGCTCAACGCCTTCATCACGATCATCGTGGTGGTGGCGGGCTGGCAGGTGATCCAGCAGAAGGTGGCGCAGTACATGGCGGCCTTCCTGATCATGTCGGGTCTGATGAACGGAATCTTCGCGGCGCTAGACGCGGTGTTGTTCTACGTATTCTTCGAGGCATCACTGATCCCGCTCTACCTGATCATCGGCATCTGGGGTGGCACGAACCGTGTTTACGCGGCAATCAAATTTTTCCTCTACACGCTGTTTGGCTCACTGCTGATGCTGCTGGCGCTGCTTTATCTGTTCATGCAGTCGGGTGGCAGCTTCAGCATCCTCGACTGGCACCAGCTCCCGCTGCCGATCGAGCCGCAGATCCTGATCTTCCTCGCCTTCCTGATCGCGTTTGGCGTCAAGGTGCCGATGTGGCCGGTGCACACTTGGTTGCCCGACGCCCACGTGGAGGCACCCACAGGCGGCTCCGTAGTGCTGGCGGCGATCGCGCTGAAACTCGGTGCCTATGGCTTCCTGCGCTTCTCACTGCCGATCGTGCCGGATGCGGCGCATGAGCTATCCCCGCTGGTGATCACGCTCTCGCTTATCGCGGTGGTGTATATCGGTTTTGTGGCCCTGGTTCAGGCCGACATGAAGAAGCTGGTGGCCTACTCGTCGATCTCGCACATGGGCTTCGTCACGCTCGGGTTCTTCATGTTCAACTCGCTGGGCGTGGAGGGTGCGCTGGTGCAGATGATTTCGCACGGGTTCGTGTCGGGTGCGATGTTCCTCTGTATCGGCGTGCTGTACGACCGCATGCACTCGCGCGAAATCGCCGACTACGGCGGCGTGGTGCATACGATGCCCAAGTTCGCGGCATTCTTCCTGTTGTTCACGATGGCCAACTCGGGCCTCCCGGCGACCTCCGGCTTCGTTGGCGAGTTCATGGTCGTCCTCGGTGCGGTCCAGTTCAACTTCTGGATCGGTTTCATCGCCGCCACCACGCTGATCCTCGGCGCGGCTTACTCGCTATGGATGTACAAGCGGGTGGTTTTTGGCAAGGTCGCCAATTCGCACGTCGCCGAACTCCAGGACATCAACGGCCGCGAGTTTGGCTTCCTCGCAGTGCTGGCGGTGTGCGTGCTGGCGATGGGCCTGTATCCCTTCCCCTTCACCGAAGTGATGCACGCCTCGGTCAACGAACTCCTGCGGCATGTTGCCGTGAGCAAGCTCTGAGCGCAGCCTGCGCTAGCGCACGAGACACTTAACGGACTGGTCAGAAGATGAATTTCGTCGTCCCCGACTTCTACCCCGCAGCGGCCGAGATCTTCGTTGCCGTGATGGCCTTGGTGATCATGCTGGCGAGCACCTTCGCCCGCAGCATCGCGCGCAACTTGGCCTACCTGCTCACTCAGGCAACGCTTATCGCGGCCGCCTTCATCACGATCTTCACGATCGAGGGGGAGGTGGTCCACACCTTCGGCAACCTGTTCATCAGCGATCTGATGGGCGACGTGTTGAAGCTGATGATTTACTTCTCGACCGCGATCGCGTTGCTCTACGGTCGCGGCTACCTTGCCGACCGCAAGATCGACCGGCCCGAGTACTACCTGCTCGCCTTGCTGATGACACTCGGCATGATGGTGATGGTCACGGCCAACCACATGCTACCGATGTACATCGGCCTCGAGATGATGTCGCTGGCGCTGTACACAATGGTTGCCTTCGATCGAGATTCGGCGCGCTCGACTGAGGCGGCAATGAAGTACTTCGTGCTCGGTGCGTTGGCTTCGGGACTCCTGCTCTACGGCATGTCGATGGTTTATGGTGCGACGGGCACGCTTGAGTTCTCCGGCGTCGCGCAGGCGCTCTACAACCAGACTGCAAACCAGACGGTGTTGATGTTCGGCGTGGTGTTCCTGGTTGCCGGCATCTGCTTCAAGCTCGGTGTGGTGCCGTTCCACATGTGGGTGCCGGACGTATATCAGGGTGCGCCGACTGCCGTCACACTGGTGATTGCAACTGCGCCGAAACTCGCCGCCTTCGCAATGGCGGTGCGGCTGCTGATCTGGGGGCTGTTCGATATCGCCGAAGAGTGGCAGATGATGCTGATGCTGGTCGCTGCGGCTTCGATCGTTCTCGGCAACCTGGCAGCGATTGCCCAGCAGAACATCAAGCGTATGCTCGCCTACTCCGGTATCTCGCACATGGGCTTCATGCTGCTCGGCCTGCTCTCGGGCGTGGTGGAGGGTGACCGTCACTTCGCGCTGAACGCATACAGCTCGGCGATGTTCTATGCGATCTCCTACGTGATCATGAGTCTGGCCTCCTTCGGCATGCTGATCCTGTTGTCGCGTGCCGGGTTTGAAGCGGAGAACATCGACGACTTCAAGGGCCTTAACAAGCGCAGTCCTTGGTATGCGCTGATGATGCTGTTCGTGATGTTCTCGATGGCCGGTGTGCCGTTCTTCATCGGCTTCTTCGCCAAGCTCTCCGTGCTGCAGGCGGTGGTCGCTGCGGGTTATTTCTGGCTGGCGGTGCTGGCGGTAGTGATGTCGGTGATCGGTGCGTTCTACTACCTGCGCGTGGTCAAGGTGATGTACTTCGACGAACCGCTCGATGCCTCGCCAATACACGCTCCGTCTGAGGTGCGCCTGATGCTGTCTGCGAACGGCCTTGCCATTGCGGCTCTCGGCCTGGCGCCGCAGGCGCTGATGTCCTTGTGCGCGTTCGCGCTGCTGCGTTCGCTCTGAGCGGGCGGTGAGCCTGGATACCCAGGTCCACCCACTGTTGGCCATCGTGTTCACGATGGCCAACTTGGCTTTCGTGGTCGACTGCATCCTGTTCGTGTGTCGGCCGACCTTTGATCGGCGCAAGCGTCTGGATGAGCGCCTGCTAGTGCGCGTTGTTCCGTATTTCGTTGCCGCGGGGTTCGCCGCGCTGATTGAGGTGCGCGCGCTCGGCCGCGTCCATGCCCTGGGTTGGAGTTTCTACGCGGCCACCCTCTGCCTGTTCGTGTTGTACGCCTTCGCGGGGTTCCTGCGTTGTTGTCCATGGCGTGTACCGGCACGAGGTGGGAGCGTGCAGCCGTGAGTTTGGCAAGCGATCCGCTTCATGAAGAGCGGCTGAGCGCCGATCAGGTGTTCGACGGGGTGCTGCTGAAGGTGTGGCGTGACGTGGCCTGCCTTCCCGACGGCAAGCACCGTGTGCGCGAGTATGTCCGCCATCCGGGCGCGGTGGTGGTGGCTGCGATCGACGAGAAGGGCGCACTGGTCTTTGAGCGCCAGTTCCGCTATCCCCTGCAGCGCACGTTTCTGGAACTTCCTGCGGGCAAGATCGATGCGGGCGAGGACGTTCTCGCTTGCGCCCGTCGCGAGCTACGCGAAGAGACAGGCCATGTCGCGGCAGAGTGGCACCATGTCGGCGTGATCCATCCCTGCATCGGGTATTCGGACGAACGCATCGAGGTTTTTTTCGCTCGAGGCCTGACGCGCGTCGAGCGGGCGCTGGATGATGGGGAGTTCCTCGAAGTGCTCAGCCTTACGCCGGACGAGGTGGAGCGCGATATCCGCGCCGGCCTCATCACTGACGCCAAGACGATCGCCGCCTATTACCTCGCACTGCCATTGATCCACGCGTCGACCGGCGGCTGAAGCGTCTTCAGGCTCGCTCGGCGGGAGGATGCCGGAAGGGTGTGCGCGCCGCCAGGTCGTCGAGATAGAGGTTGATCCCGTGGCGCTCGCGTGCGAGGTAATCGTCGATGGCCGCTGCGAAGCGTGGTTCGGCGATCCAGTGGGCTGACCACGTGCGTGCGGGACGGAGGCCGCGCGACAGTTTGTGCTCGCCCTGCGCGCCGCCTTCGAAGCGTTCCAGTCGGTGTCGAAGGCAGTACTCGATCGCCTGGTAGTAGCACAGTTCGAAATGAATGAAGGGCAACTCCTCAAGTGCGCCCCAGTAGCGTCCGTAGAGCGCCTGTCCGTCGCACAGGAAGAAGGCGGCGGCGAGTGCCTCAGTGCCCCGCCGCGCGACTAGCAGGCGGACGGCGTCCGGCATGTGGTGCGCAAGCAGTTGGAAAAAATCTGCGCTCAGGTACGGGGTGGAGTGGTGCAAGGCGTAGGTCGTTGCATAGCAGCGGTGGAAGAATTCCCAGTCCTGTGCACGCGCCGAGTGGCCGTCGAGCCACTCGAGGGCGAGGCCGTGCGCGGCGGCGCGACGGCGCTCCTGGCGTATCTTCTTGCGCTTGTCCTGACTCAGGCTCCCCAGGAAGGCCTCGAAATCGTGCCAGGGCGCGGCAGAGCCGAGCAACTCTGGATCATCCGCAGGCGGCGCAGCAGCGGTCGTGGCCTGCTGCGGGCCATTGGTCCAGTGGAACTGCACGCCCTCGCGGACGAGCAGCCCGGCGTCGCGCAACAAGGGCAGGTCGGCATCGTGGGCAAACAACAGGTGGAAGGATGAAAGACCGCTCCCGCGTGCGTGCGCGAGAACGGAGGTGAGCAGGTTGCGGCGTGCCGGCGGATCGCGGCCGAGGAGGCGCGGCCCCGGGATCGGGGTGAACGGCAGGGCGGCGAGCCACTTTGGGTAGTAGTCGAGACCGTGGCGCTGATAAGCCTCGGCCCAGGCCCAGTCGAACACGTACTCGCCGTATGAATGCGCCTTGAGGTATAGCGGCATCGCCGCGATCAAGGCACCGCCGGCCCACAGCGTGGCGTGGGCGGGTGTCCACCCGCTGTGTCCGCCCACGCTGCCGCTCTGCTCGAGGGCGTGCAGATAGGCATGACACAGGCAGGGCGCGGGATGCGCGCAGGTGGCATGGACGAGCGCGTCCCAATGTGCGGGGTTGATCGCGGCGATGGCGGGTAACAGATGAAAACCTTCGGGGTGGCTCATGTCTGGTGGTGCGCTCGCCTGTGGATGCCCGGTTTTTGTGCAATGCGACCATACGTTGCCGGGACGGGGGCTTGCAAGCTTTGTCCCATGGTTGTCCACAGCCTTCTTCACCCGGGCTGTGGATTTTCCCGGAGTCAGGGAGGGTAGTCGAGAGATTGTTCTACGCCTTCGTCGACGGACGCGGATTGTCGATGAAGACGGCCGAAGCGGTATAGTTTCGTCCCATGAATGCACACGCCCATCCCCCCGTTTCCATCGCCGTCGCTCAGCTTAACCTGACCGTGGGTGACCTCGTCGGCAACGCCGACCGTATCCTCGCTGCGCTGGCCGAGGCGCGTGCGGCGGGTGCGCGACTGCTGTTGACGCCCGAACTCGCGCTGTCGGGCTACCCGCCCGAGGATCTGCTCCTGCGGGCTGATTTCTATCGAGCGTGCGCCCGTGAGGTGCAGCGCATCGCCGATGCTGCGCACGGCATCGACGTGGTGCTCGGCCATCCCGCGGAGGCCGGGGGCGAGCGCTACAACGCCGCTTCGGTTCTGCGCGACGGTCAGGTCCTCGCCCGCTATCACAAGAGCCTGCTGCCAAATTACGAAGTCTTCGACGAGGAACGTTACTTCGAGGCGGGTGGCGAGGCCGCCGTGTTCGAGTGTGGCGGGGTGCACTTCGGGCTCAACATCTGCGCCGACGTCTGGGAGTCGGGGCCTGCTGCCGCGGCGCGTGCGGCGGGGGCAGAAGTGTTGCTCGCGCTCAACGCTTCGCCCTTTCATATCAACAAACTAAACCAGCGCATCGTGGTGCTGCGCGAACGAGTGGCCGAGACCGGGCTGCCAGTGCTTTACTGCAACATGGTGGGAGGGCAGGACGAGTTGGTGTTCGATGGTGCCTCCTTTGCGCTCGATCACCGCGGTGACGTCCGCATGCAGCTTGGCAGCTTCGTCGAGCGGGTGGCGATCCTCCGCTACGAGGCCGGTGGCTGGGCTGGCGGTGAGCAGGTTCCGGCGCGGGCGCTGGAGGCGGAGGTCTATGAGGCGCTCGTGACTGGCGTGCGCGACTATCTCGGCAAGAATCGCTTCCCGGGCGCGATCATCGGTCTGTCGGGCGGTATCGATTCGGCACTTACGCTGGCGATCGCGGTCGATGCACTGGGCGCGGAGCGGGTGCGTGCAGTGATGATGCCGTCGCCTTACACGGCGCAGATGAGCCTGGACGACTCGCGCGAGATGATCGCCCGGCTTGGCGTGCGCTACGACGAGATCCCGATCGAGCCTGCGATGCAGGTTTTCGCAGACCTTCTTGCACCGCAGTTCGCGGGTCTGCCCGCGGACACCACCGAGGAGAACCTGCAGGCGCGCATTCGCGGCATGTTGCTGATGGCGCTGTCCAACAAGACCGGCGCCATCGTGCTCACCACCGGCAACAAGAGTGAAATGGCGACTGGCTATGCAACGCTTTACGGCGACATGGCCGGCGGCTTCGCGGTGTTGAAGGACCTCTACAAGACCTTCGTGTTCCGCCTGTCAAACTGGCGCAACACGGTGAGCGCGGTGATTCCGCAGAACATCATCGACCGTCCGCCTTCGGCCGAGCTCAAGCCAGACCAGAAGGATCAGGACAGTCTGCCGCCCTACGACATGCTCGATGCGATCATCCAGGCTTACATGGAACGCGATGAGTCGCCGCGCCAGATCGTCGCAGCCGGCTTCCCCGTGGACGAGGTGCGCCGTGTAGTCGGCATGCTCAAACGCAACGAATACAAGCGCCGTCAGGCGCCGGTCGGCATCCGTGTCACCCAGCGTGGTTTCGGCAGGGACTGGCGTTATCCGATAACATCCCGTTACCAGGATGAATTCTGAGCATCCCATCCCCCGCAAGCGGTGAAAGGCGTTCGCAAAGAAAACAAGCG
>JBEOKH010000135.1:0-2593 GCA_040275625.1 Thauera sp.
CCGCCACCGGCAGCGCCAGGTCGGGGAGTTGCGACAGGTGCACGCGCTCGGCCTTGGCGCCGCGCAGCACCACCGCGATGGTCTCGGTGCCCTCGCGGAACTGGGTCACCGTGACGCCCTGCAGCGAGGTCGCGAGCAGGCTGGAGATCTCCTGCGTCGACACCCCGAGCAGGCGCGCCTTGTCCTGGTCGATCGCGAGGCGCACCACCTTGGACGGCTCCACCCAGTCCAGATGGACGTTCGACAGATGCGGATTGGCGCGCATCGCCTCCGCCACCGTGTGCGCACGCCGGTGCAGCTCGCCCAGGTCCGGCCCGCTCACCCGGTACTGCACCGGAAAGCCGACCGGCGGGCCGTTCTCCAGGCGATTGACGATGCCGCGCAGCGGCCAAGGTTCGTCCTCGAACAACCGGATCAGCTGCGCGCGCAGGACCTCGCGCTCGGCCAGGCCGGCGGTCAGGATGACGATCTGGGCGAAGTTCGCCTGCGCCAGTTGCTGGTCGAGCGGCAGATAGAAGCGCGGGCTGCCGCTGCCCACCCAGGCCACAAAATTCTCGATGCCGTCCTGCGTGTCGAGGAAGGCTTCCAGCCGCTTCACCGCGGCCTCGGTGGCCTGGTGCGACACCCCTTCGGCGAGGCGCAGATCGACCATCAGCTCGGGCCGCGTCGAGTCCGGGAAGAACTGCTGCGGCACGAAGCGGGCGAACACGAACAGCGAGCCGACGAAGATCGCCACCGTGAGCACGATCACCCCCCAGCGCCAGCGCACGCAGGCATTCACCACGGCGCGCAGGCGATTGTAGAAGGGCGTGTGGTAGATCGCGAACTCGTCGTGCTGCGCGTGGGCATGGCGCTCGCGCTCCGCCAGCCGCCGCCCGAGTGCGGGCGACAAGCGCTTGGCGAGGCGCGCCAGCCACGACGGTTTACCGGCGCGCTTGCTGAAGTCGGGCAGCAGGTAGTAGCCGAGGTAGGGCACGAAGATCACCGCCGCGATCCACGACACCAGCAGCGCGGTCACCGTGACCTGGAAGATCGAACGGGTGAATTCGCCCACCGAGGAGGCCGCCAGCGCCACCGGCAGGAAACCGGCGGCCGTCACCAGCGTGCCCGACAGCATCGGCATCGCGGTCGAGGTCCACGCGTAGCTCGCCGCGCGCACCCGGCCCCAGCCCTGCTCCATCTTGCTCGCCATCATCTCGACCGCAATGATCGCGTCGTCCACCAGCAGGCCGAGCGCGATGATCAGCGCGCCGAGGGAGATCTTGTGCAGGCCGATGTCGAACAGGTGCATGAACATGAAGGTGATCGCCAGCACCACCGGGATGATCACCAGCACCACGATGCCGGTGCGGAAACCCAGGGACAGCAGGCTCACCGCCATCACGATGATCACCGCCTCGGCCAGCACATAGACGAACTCGTTCACCGCACGCGTCACCGCACGCGGCTGGTCAGCAACGCGCTCGAGGCGGATGCCGAGCGGCAACTGGGACACGATCCGGTCCACCGCCTCGTCCAGGTGGCGACCGAGCGCGACGATGTCGCCGCCAGCGCGCATCGACACGCCGATGCCGAACGCCTCCTGTCCCATGTAGCGCAGGCGCTCGGCGGGCGGATCGGCGTAGCCGCGGCGTACCTCGGCCACGTCGCCGAGGCGGAAGCTGCGCCCGCCGGCGCGGATCACGGTGGCACGGATGGCGTCGAGGTCCTCGAACTGGCCGCTCGGGCGCAGCCAGATGCGCTGATCGGCGGTCTCGAAGAAGCCGCTGCCGGTCTCGGCGTTCTGCTTTGCGAGGGCACCGACGATGTCGTCCAGGCGCAGGCCGAAGGTGGCGAGCCTGGTGTTGGAGAGCTCGACGAACACGCGCTGCGGCTGCTCGGCGAAGTAGCCCACCTTGGCCACGTCCGTCACCCGCAGCAGCTCGCTGCGGATCGCCTCGGCGTGGCGCTTGAGCTCGGCGTGGCTCACGCCGTCACCGACGAGCGCGAACAGGTTGCCGTAGGTGTCGCCGAACTCATCATTGAAGTAGGGCCCGCGCACGCCCGTGGGGAAGGTGTGGGCGATGTCGCCGATCTTCTTGCGCACCTGGTACCAGATGTCGGGGATGTCGCGCGAACGCGTGCTGTCCTTGACCACGAAGAACACCTGCGCCTCACCCGCCTTGGAGTAGCTGCGGATCACGTCCGCCTGCGCGATCTCCTGCAATTTCTTCTCGATGCGGTCGGTGACCTGCTGTTCGATCTCGCGCGCGCTCGCCCCCGGCCATTCTGCGCGCACCACCATCACCTTGAAGGTGAACGGCGGATCCTCGGACTGGCCGAGCCGGGTGTAGGAAAAGATGCCGATCAGCGTGCTGACGATGAGGAAGTACAACACCAGGGAGCGGTGGGTCAGCCCCCATTCCGACAGGTTGAAGCGCCCACTGCCGATCGGGCCGTCGTCGTGCGCACTCATCGCTTCACATCCAGCAGCACCGGCGCGCCTTCCTCGACCGCACGCACCGCGCTGCCCTCGACCAGCGTGTGGACGCCGGCGACCACCACCCGCGCGCGCTCGGGCAGGCCGGCGCGCACGACGACGCCGTCCTCCCGC
>JBEOKH010000136.1:0-3074 GCA_040275625.1 Thauera sp.
CTGACCCGCGACGGCAAGCTCAACCAGGACAGCCGGCGCAAGCTCAAGCAGGTCTATCACCTTTACCAGTTCATCGAGCCACTGCTCGCCGAAGCACTGGCCGCCCACCCCGACATCGAGCTCGTCGACCACGGCGCGGGCAAGTCCTACCTCGGCTTCATCCTGTACGACCTGTTTTTCAAGCAGCACGCGCCGGGCGGCCGCATCCACGGCATCGAGACCCGTGACGAACTGGTGATGAGCTCGCGCCGGCTCGCCGACAAGCTCGGCTTCTCCGCCGGCATGCGCTTCCAGAACCTCACCGTTGCCGCGTCGACCACTTCGGAGCGTCTGCCCGCGCGCATCGACGTCGTCACCGCGCTGCACGCCTGCAACACCGCCACCGACGACGCGATCCGCTTCGCGCTCGAGAAGGGCGCACGCTCGATCGTGCTCGTGCCCTGCTGCCAGGCCGAGGTCGCGGCGATCCTGCGCAAGAACAAGCAGCAGGCGCTCGCCCAACCGCTCGCCGAACTGTGGCGCCACCCGATCCACACCCGCGAGTTCGGCAGTCACGTCACCAACGTGCTGCGCTGCCTGCAGCTTGAGGCCCATGGCTACGCGGTCACCGTCACCGAACTCGTCGGCTGGGAACACTCGATGAAGAACGAACTGATCATCGCCCGCCACCAGCCCGACCGACCACGCCGGCGCGCCGCCGAGCGCCTGGCGGAACTGCTGCGCCAGCTCGGCCTCGAAGAACTGGGCGGGCGTTTTTTCACTGCATGACGCACGGACCTGCATGCACTTGGACTGGCATCGAACTGCTGGGCTAGTATTTCAGGAGCAGCCGTAACCAACGCCCTTCGAGGAGGACGGGTGCATGCGCACCCCTGGCACCCATGACGACCGACGCACAATCGCCCCTGTCATTCCTGCTGGAGACCCCCTACGCGAGCCGCTATCCGCGCAAGCTCGCCGAGGGGTTTCCGCATGTCGCCCAACGCATCGCCGAACTGTGGGACGATAAGGACGCACTCGGCGACTACTTCACCGAGCTGATGGTCTCCAGGCGCCCGAACCGGCGCGGCTTTCCGCCCGACGTCGGGGCCGAGATCGTCTATCTCAGCATGGCCTACGACCGCAACGGTCCGATCCGCCCGAGCCCGCAGGAGGCCCCGCAGAGCACCGCCGGCGCGGTAGCCGACGCCTGGGACTACGAGCGCGCCGTCGCCGAGCTCGAACGCCTCGACATTCCGCTCACCATGGGCCAGTTCGTGCGCGCGATCGAGGCCGGCGACCAGAAGCTGTGCGCGCTCTTCCTGCACGCCGGCTTCGACGTCGACAGCCGCGACGCGCGCCAATGGACGCCGCTGATGATCGCGAGCTTCCACGGCCGCGAGGCGCTCGCGCTCGAGCTGATCCGGCTCGGCGCCAGCGTCGATGCGCACGACACCGACGGCTATACGCCCCTGCACTGGGCCTCGCTCAACGGCTACGAGCAAGTGGGCATGGTCCTGGTGCGCCGCCAGGCCGACGTCAACGCGACCAGCAACGCCGGCATCACGCCCCTGCTGCAGGCCGCCGCACGCGGCCACCTCGGCGTGGTCAGGCTGCTGATCGAGCGCAAGGCCAGGGTCAATCGTGCCGCCGCCGATGGCTCCACGGCGCTGCTGAAGGCGGTCGCCAACGGCCACTGGGAGGTGATCAACGCCCTGCTCGACGCCGGCGCCTCGACCGACGCGACGATGCAGAACGGCGCCACGCTGGTCGATATCGCCGCGCGCGCCAAGGACGCGCGCATCCGCGAGCGGATCGCGATCGCCGCCCGCATGGAAGCGCGCGGCGACGCGCCGATCCAGCGTGACGAGCCACCACCGTTCACCGGGACGATGTACTGAGCGATGGCCCAGGTCGGCATGCCGGTGACGCCCTCTGCCGTCCTCGCAATTCTGGTGGTCGCGCTGACCGCGCTCGGGCCTCTGTCCACCGACTTCTACCTCCCCGCCCTGCCGGCGATCGCACGAGCCCTGCACACCGACAGCGCCGGTGTGCAGCTCACACTGTCGGTCTATCTGCTCGGCTTCGGCGCCGGACAACTGCTGGTCGGTCCGCTCTCGGACCGTTTCGGACGGCGGCCGGTCATGCTGTGGGGCATGCTCGTCTTCCTGCTCTCGTCGGCGGTGTGCGTCCTTGCGGACTCGCTCGCCACCCTGGTGGCGGCGCGCCTGGTGCAGGCCTTCGGCGCCTGCGTCGGTCCGGTGCTCGGGCGCGCGGTGGTGCGCGACCTCTACGGACCGGCCGATTCGGCGCGGATGCTGTCCCATGTATCCACCGCCACCGCGCTCGCCCCGCTGCTCGCGCCGCTGCTCGGCGGCTGGCTGACCGCGGCCTGGGGCTGGCGTGCGACCTTCGTCGCGCTCGCGCTCTACGCATGCGTGCTCATGCTCGCGGTGTGGCTGCTGCTGAAGGAGACCAACCGTCACCCGGACGCGGATGCGCTGCGCCCAGCGCGCATGCTGACCAACTATCGCACCCTGCTCGTCGACCCCATCTACCGCAGCGCGCTGCTGATCGGCTGCGGCGCCTTCGCCGCGCTGTTCGCGTTCATCTCGGGCTCGCCCTTCGTCTTCATCGAGCATTTCGGCATGTCGCCGCAGCAGATGGGCCTGGCCTTCGGCCTCAACGTCACCGGCTTCATGATCGGCTCCACGCTGTCGGGCCGGCTGTCGCGCCGCCTCGGACCCGCGCGCCTGCTTCGCCACGGCGTGTGGCTGGGCACGATCTGCGGTGTCGTGCTCGCCCTCCTCGCGTTCGCAGATCTGCACCACGCAGCCACGGTGATCGCGCCGATGTGGGGCGTCAGCGCGGCAATCGGCCTCATCCTGCCCAACGCCACCGCGCTCGGGCTGGCCGGCTACCCGAAGATGGCGGGCGCTGCAGCCTCGTTGATGGGCTTCGTGCACATGGGGCTTGGCGCCGGCGCCGGCATGCTGGTCGGCCACGGCGTGCACAGCGGCACCGCCGCACTCGGACTGATCGTCGCCGCCGGCATGCTGCTCAGCCTCGCGGCGTGGCACCTCGGGCCATTGGGC
>JBEOKH010000137.1:0-24435 GCA_040275625.1 Thauera sp.
GCCGGGGTGGCCTGCGCCCAAGGGGCCGTCATGAACAGCAGCGCCGCGGCAGTGCAGCGGATGGTCAAGCGGCCCGGCCGCCTTGCCCGGTGCGGGGTGCTTACTGTCGCTGCCATTGGCCGTTTACCTCGTGCACCACGGCCGGCAGATCGCCGGGCAGGCCGAGCGACAGCCAGCGCCCGGCGTCGTGGTTGAGCGTGATCGCGCGGGCGCGCACCTTGGCCGGGTCGATGCCGGCCTGCGTGGCCCACTGCCGGATGCGGGCATCGTCCTGGCGACTGCCGACCATGTAGAGATCGAAGACCGTGCCGGCGGCCTGCAACTGCTGCACGCGCTGCGCGCAGGGCACGCAGTCGGCCTTGATGAAGACCGCCAGCCGTCCCGAGCCGGTGTTGCCGGTGCCGGGTGCCTTGGCACCGGGCAGGTTCACCCGCCGCTGGCCGGGAAACAGGCGCTGCCACGCGGCGTCATAGGCGCGCTGATAGGCCAGTGTCTTGTCGACGCGCCGGGCTTCGGCCTGGACCTGGAGTTCCGCGTAGCGCCTGCGCTCTTCCTCGCTGCGCGCTTCGATGCCCAGCGCCGTGAGCGGATCGAGCTGGGGCGAATACACCCCGAGCGGCCCCTGCATCAATTGCCGGAAGCGTGTCCACTCGTCGGGCCGCAGGTCCCAGTCCCGCGCCTGGCGCTTATCGAGCGCCGCATCGGTGTTGGGCTGTACCTGGCTGGGAACCACGCGGGCGTTCGTCACCGCAGCCGGCTGCGCGGATGCGCCCATGGCGGTGAACAGCAGAACGGCAGCGAGCATCGGCCGCAGCGTCATGGCGACCTCCTACGGCACCGCGACGCGCTGCGTCTGGCCATTCACCTGGAACACGGCCGCACGTGCCTCGATGGATTGCAGGTGCCAGCCGCCCTCGGCATCACCCTCGCGCAGCAGCCGGGCACCCGCGAGCGAGGTCGCGGAGGTAGCGGTGATCGACAGGAAACGCTCGCCGCCACGCAGCTCCACGCCCATGACCTGGAACGGCGGCTCCGGCACCTTGGGCGGCGTCGCGGCGGGGGTGCGCTGGCGAGCGGAGGATGCCGCCTGCCGGGATTTCTCCAAGCGGGTCTCGATCCCCCTCACGCGCGCCTGCAAGGCCTGCAGGTCGGTGGCCACGGTGCCCGCCGACTGCGCTTCTTCGAGGCGAGCCATCTTCTCGTCCAGCGCCTGCCGGGCGGCCGCGAAATCGGCTTGGCTGACTGGCGTGGGCCGGTCCCTGTCCGCGTCGGCCCGCTGTTCGAGGTCGGTCACGCGCACCCCCAGCGCCTTGACCTGGGCCTCCTGCGAGTTGTCCTGAGTCTGCTCGGCCAGACGCGACAGACCGACGCTGTTGACGATGGTGACCGCGCTGACGAGCAGCAGCCAAGCGGCTGCGGCGATCTTGAGCCAGCGCGTGCGGGCGCCGTGCTCGGGCGACTCTTGCGGGAGCGTCATGGCCGCGCCTCCTCGGGGTGGTCCAAGGAAGCCGGCGCATGGAGGTGCCGGCTGAAGCAAACCTGGCGTGTCAGGTCATCGACCGACAGATCCCAGGCGGGGCCGGCCAGGGTCAGCAAGGCGTCGCGCAGCACCAGCGGGCCAAGGCGCAGATGCGCGGCTGGCAGCGGCAGCGCGTAGAGGGCGGCGGCGTCGGCAGCATCGCAGAGCCGGTAGCCCGAGCGCAGCAGGACATGCCGCATGGCGTCGCCCACGTTCGCATCGAGCGTGGGCGGGATGGAGACTTCCACGGTCTGCTGCAGCAAATCGCCCTGGGCAGGCTCCGGCACCAGCTCGACCAACGTGTAGCGGCCGTAGCGCATCACAGGAACCTGTGTGGCGGGCAGCGCAGGTGCGACAACTGGAGACGATGACTGGGCGGCGTCGATTGGTTTGACGGAGTTGACCGCGCAACCAGTGCTTAGGAGGCCGGCCGCGACGCAGCACAGACCAAGCCGGAATGGGTCGGTTGAGAACAGGCTGGTGGGATTTTGCATCGATTGGGCTCCTGGAAGTTTCCAGGTGCCACGATCGCCGCGTGGGCTGTTCGGTTCAGCAGAAAAAGGGACATGCGGGTTGACCGCTTTCTGCGCCCACTCCCCCAAAAGGGATAGCACCGGGATGAAGCAAAAATTAGGACTTTCGATCTGTAACCATCTGTTTACAGGTGAACTTACAGAGCGTCGGACGTTGCGGTTTTCGCGCCGACGCCCGCGCCCTCTCGCCCGCTGCGTTTCCTTCGGCTGCCCTGACGCAGTAGCTGGTTATGCAAGTCGGCCATCACTTTTTCCTGTACCGCCAGTGATGCCTGGGCCGCCGCGAGTTCGATTTCAAGGGCTTGACGACGTTCGCTCTCCCCGACGAGCGCGGCTTCGAGCACACTCTTGCCGCGAAGCAGCTCCTCAATCTGTAGTTCCCGCTCCTCCAAGCGCTGGCTCAACGACTCAGCGTGTCGCCCCGTTTCCCAGGCCGCCGCCATTTCCTCGCGGAGCGATCGCGCCTCCGTCTGAATCTGGTGAAGCTGCACATGGGCCTGCGAGAGCTCGGCCGCCAAGCGCGCGTTGTCCCGGCTGATCCCTGTCAGTTGATCCTGTTTGGTTCCGAGCGTCAGATTCAGTTGCCGCAGTTCGACCTGCAGGTGCTGGACCTGCTGCTCGTGCTGGCGCTGCTCCTGGTCGCGTTGTTCCTTGGCCGCCTGCCGGAAATGGTCCAAGGCTTCACGGGCATGGCGGTGTTTGTCTTCCAGCGATTGCCGGTACTGTTCACCTTGCGCCAGTTGTGACTGAAGATCGGCGGCCTGTTGCGCGGCCAGGGCACGTTGCACGGTCTCCTCTTGCAGCGTGAGGGTCGTCTGACGATGCCCCTCGCGCTCCTCGCTCAGGAGTGTTTCGGTGCGCTGCAACTGGATCCCGAGTGCGTCGCCGTCTTTGCGTTGCTGCGCGAGCGCGTCCTTGAGTTGGGCAATTTCGGCGGTGTAGCGGGTCTTCACCTCCGCAATCCGGGCATCCGCCTCTTCGTGCAAGCGGCCGGCCAGCCGGCCTACCAGGTCCTGAATTGCCTCGCTCACCGCGACCTGGGTGCCGCCGGTCCCGCCTTCTTCCTCCTCGATCTCCTTCAAATAGCGGTGAATCGTCGCCTTTGAGCCGGTGTTACCGAGTTCGACCCGGATGGCGTCGATCGACGGATGTCGGCCTGCGCACGCAGCGTGTCGCGTGCGCGCATGAAGATGCCACGTCTGGCCATGGCGGCACTCCCGATTATTACATACTGTATTACTGGTACGGCTCTACACACCCTTTTCGACGATTGGGCACCTCGAATAACGCGAGGTTTTCAATGAATCCTGCCGCCCAACGATGACCGCGACCGAATTCGGTTCGATTTCTATGACAAATCGCCGCTTTTCCCGGCGATGTCGCCCCGTTTTTACCTCGAATCGCCTCGGGCACCGGCGATTCGGCCCATTTCGGGCGTCAGAAGGCCTCGATTCCGGCCTCCTGGAGATAGACCTGCGCTGGACCTGGTTCCGAAAGCCGTTCTCCTTCAGCCAAGCTTCGCGCTCCTCCGACGGGTAGCCCCGATCGGCATAGACATCACGGCTCGTGTTGCTCGTGTCGAAGACGTTGTCAAAGTGCTGGCTGTCGTGCATGGAGGCGGTGTCGGTCTCGATCCGGCGGATGATCTTGTACTTCTTGTCGACATTGATCGACAGCTTGTAGCCGAAGTGGCTCTTGCCGTGCCTCTTCGTCCAGGTCGCGTCGGTGTCCTTCTGGCGCCGCTTCGCCGGCTTCCAGTTGGCGGCATCGCGCCTTGCTCGATGAGTTCCTTCTCGCCCCGGCTGTTGTGCTGCTTGGGCGCGGGAACCAGCGTGGCATCGATAATCTGACCGCCGCGCGCGATGAACCCTTTCTGAAGCAACTGCGCCGAGACGCCGTCGAACAGCGCCTTCGCCCCTGCTTCACCGATCCGGTTCTCGAAGGTCCACACGGTGGCGCGGTCGGGGACGTTCGTCGCGTTCGCCAGTCCGCAGAAGCGCTTGTAGCTCATGCGGTCGAGCAACTGGTACTCCATCTGCTCATCCGAGAGGTTGTACAGACGCTTCAACACCAGAGGAGCGGCGCCATATCTAATCGCGTCGGCTCTTGGGCCTACGCCCATATGATGCCGACTGTGGCGGAGCCCGGCCTCACTCCGTTGCTGCAATAGGCCTTGGTGCCGGGGTTGGCCTTGCGGTGGTTGCGCAAATGGCACGCGCTGCGGCGAGGTGCGACGGCTGTGGCACCCTGCGATGCGGGCAACGAAAAGGAGTAACGATGGCGATTGCTAACCGAATGAGGAAAGGGTGAATGCCTTGCATCGGCCCCGTGCTTGGCGCGATCCTGACGGCAAGCGCGATGCAATCCTCGGTATTCGGCGGTGTCGGACTGCTCTCAGCCTACGCCTTGGGATTGGGTGTGCCCTTCATGCTGTCGGCAATCTTCATGCGCGAAATGCTCGGACGGCTAAAGGGCTTGCGCCATGCCGGACGCCCGCTGCAGATCGTGGCCGGCGCGGTCATGGTACTGATCGGGTTGGCAATGGTTACCGGCAAGCTGACGGAATTCAGCCTCTGGCTTCTCGATCGGATTCCAATTCTCGGACAGATCGGATGAGGAATCATGCGGGCGGGATTCCGCGGTGGAATCAGGCTCCACGGGTTCCGGGGAAACGCGGGGCACCCGCAGGATGCCGGGCGTGATGAATGCTCGCCAAATGGCGATGAGAGCCGGAGGCTACCCTGAGATGGACTCGCGAATGATGGACGGCATGGCCGGGATGATGCTCGGCATGGGGCTGCTGGGCTGGCTGCTGATTCTGGTTCTGGTGGTTGTCGCCGCTGCGGCTATCAAATACCTCTTCTTCGATCGCGGGCGTGACAAGTAAAAGAAGAGGTTTCGGCACATTTTCTGGTCCAGTTCGTCCATGGGCGGTGAGCGTCTCGGGTATCGATAACGATCAGGGCGCCGTTCAATGACTGGAAGCGGGAGTGCCATCATTCCTTGTGACACGAGCACTGCTGCCCGTGCGCCTGAACCGGCGGGCACGGCACGGTACCGTACGAGCAAAACACGCAGCAGTCCCCTGGTCGCGGCTTGAATACCGCATGGCAATGCTCGCACTCATAGAACCACTGGCACGCGTCCGTCGGCATCGTTTCGGTCTTGACGTGACCGCACGCCGGACAGGACAGCGCCGATTCGAGAACGATCACGCTCATTGCTTGCTGCCGGCCAAGGTCGAAGGATAGCCCGCGTCCCGGGTAGCGCGGGTCAAAGCCTCGACATTGGTTTTGACGTCGTCGAAGCTGACGGTCGCCTCGCGCTTGTCGAAGTCCACCGTGACCTCGGCCACCCCGACAACCTTGCTCAGCGCCTTCTTGACGGTGATCGGACAAACCGGGCAATTCATCGTCGGTACGGACAGCGTGACCTTCGTGGATGCCGCCCAGGCCGGTGCCGTCAGCGTTGCCGCCATCCATGCCAGCGCCAGTAGCTGTGTTCTCACTTTCAGATCTCCTTTCAATAGAACCGCGGAGCGATGAACGGGAAGATCAGCGCGATCAGCACCAACACGACCACAATGCCGAAAAGCAGCTTGTACATGCGCTTGACCTGCGGCACCGCGCATACCTCGCCTGCCTGGCAGACAACGGTCGGCCGCCAGATTCGTCGCCAAGCCAGCAATAGCGCGACCAGCGCCACGCCGATGAAAACAGGGCGATAGGGTTCGAGGACGGTCAGATTGCCGATCCATGCCCCGGAGAATCCGAGCGTAATCAGCACCAGCGGCCCGAGGCAGCAGGTTGACGCGAGGATGGCTGCCACGCCGCTGGCGAGCAAGGCGCCGCGCCCATCATTGCGGGTGCGAGGGGGATTTCCGATCAAGGTCTTCGATTGCATGGTGTAAGCTTACTTCCGTACTAAAGTACGGAGTCAAGCGCCATGAAAAACCCATCCGATCATTTCTCGATCGGCGTTCTGGCGGACGCGGCAGGCGTCAATGTCGAAACCATTCGTTTCTACCAGCGCAAGGGCCTGCTTCCCGAGCCTGCGCGGCCATGCGGCAGCATTCGCCGCTACGCGGGCGCTGACCTTGCACGTGTGCGCTTCATCAAGTCGGCACAACGGCTCGGTTTTGCCCTGGATGAAGTGAGCGAATTGCTGAAGCTGGAGGACGGCACCCATTGCGACGACGCACGCAGCCTCGCCGAGCACAAACTGCAGGATGTGCGGGCGAAACTCGCAGATCTGCGCAGCATCGAGTCGGTGCTAAGCCAACTGGTTGCCCGGTGTGGAGCGACACGTGGCGAGGTGACCTGTCCGCTCATCGCATCGCTGCAGGGGAACACATGATCGAATTGGCGAAACTGAGCGCGCTGTTCGCCGTCACGGCGCTGGCCGAGATCATTGGTTGCTATCTGCCCTGGCTGGTGCTGAAGGACGCCAAGAGCGCCTGGCTTTTGGTGCCGGCCGCGGTGTCGCTGGCAATGTTCGCCTGGCTGCTGACTCTGCACCCTATGGCGGCGGGACGCACCTACGCGGCCTATGGGGGCATGTACATCGTCGTCGCCCTGCTGTGGCTGCGACTCGTCGACGGCGTGGCGCTGACGCGCTGGGATCTGGCGGGAGCGGCCATCGCACTGGTTGGCATGGCGATCATTGCGCTGCAGCCATTCGGAAAAGTCTAATGACGTGTTCATGATGAAAGCGCCGCAAGCGGTGCTCAAAGGCGAGATGTCGAAATTTCCGGGCGCCACCTCGGGCGAACAAATGGAGGAGCACAGGGGCTATCTGGCCGGGTGTCACGGACGCGACCCGGCGACCCGCATCGGCAGCTTTGAACTCCAGGTGTCACATGTTCGTACATCTGTTGGCCCGTGCGTTTGACCGCACTCCACCGCAAATCAGGCATACATGCGGAGCGATCAGCATCATGCGCGCAGGACTGTTTCATGCGGCACAGCGACACGCGAGGCGGTCGAGGATCCGGCGATCTTCGCCAAGCTTGCATAGCGACTCGAAGTGCAGGTCGAGATCCTCGAACAGGATGTAACTGAGCGAGAAGTCGTCAGGGCGCCGGAACATCGGGCGCTTGAGTTGATCGACAATTTCCTTCTTGCGGGCGGCCGGAGCAACCAGATACAAATGATCCTCCCGACCAGGAATCGACAGCGCCATGTCAGTAAGTCGCAGGATGCCCGAATAGATCGACGTGCTTTTCTCGACTTCGAAGGCGCTCGCGATTCTCGGCTCACCGGGGTAGAGCCATAAGACATCGATGAGTTCGGCAGTGGCGTGTACTTCCGGCGATAGCCCGAGATCCGGCAAACGTTCCAGGCAACGGTACCCCAAGGGGCTACCGCGGTAGACGGCGCTGCGGTCATTGCGGGCGACCAGCACATCATAGCCGAGCGCGCGGCCCAACTCACACAGCTGGTATTGCACCTTGGTATGCAAGCGCTCCTCCGCCATGTCCTGCTCTACCTGCGCGTGGCGTTTGCGCCGCACCTGTTCGAGCTTTTCGCGTTCGATAACCAGGGTTTCCGAACCATCGCCGACCATTCCGAGGCGCCCGACGCCAATCTCGAAAAGCATGCCGCTGAAAGCGCCCAGATCCTTCGAGAGTATGCCCAGTACGGTATTGGCCGCGGTGATTGTCTCGCGCATTTCCAGATAGCTCTCCCAGGAGCCGAGCTTCTTCTTCGTCTGGAACAGCGCGTTGAAACCGTTCAGCATCGCCGTGTTGAACGGCGGAAACAGCGTTGGATGCAGGAAATACAGAATGTTCGCGACGGCCGGACCCAAGCCTTTGATGCGCTTGCCAGCGAGCTTCAAGACTTCCCTTTCCAGCGCCCGCAGATCCGTAGTTCCTAGGCAGGCGTAGAGAAATTCGCCGAATGCCTGCTTGTTGAGTTCATTCTCGTAGATGTCGGGGATGCGCAGCTTCGGCTTCCAGTAGAACGGATGCGCAGCCCCTTCGAATACCTGTTTCTGCTCGGAAATGCACGCCAGCACGAATTCCAGGGACGAGCCTTTGAAGTCATTCGGAAAGCGCTGCTGCTTGATATCGTCGATGACTGTGGCAACACCACGGCGAATGCTGCGAAACGCCTTGATCCGGTCTTCGCTGCTGATGAACCAGGTGTTGTAAACCGATTCGGGATCGGCTTTGTAGGCTTGCGCGACCGGCAACAGGGCTTGCTGCATAACGAACCTTCATAGAACTGTGCGTCATTTCTAGCAGCGCCAAAAGAGAAGGTCAATCCTGTCCCTGTGCCGCCTTGTCGTTTCTAGCCCGGATCCGTCGAGCGCCGACGGCGCCGTGGCGAATCGTCGGTCATCTTGCTCAATGAGAATGCAGGTGGTGGGCGTCCGGGAAATGCGGGTGCGAATGCCGGATGGGTGCATGCCGGTGTCGATGGCTGTGGCGCGTTCCGGAAGATACGGGCTGATTATGCGTGTGCTCATGATGCTCATCCCCGTCACCGTGGACGTGCTCGTGAGCGTGTTCGAGCTCCATGTGCGTGTGATCGTGGACATGCCGCTCCCTCAGGTGCAACCAGACGCCGACGCCCATCAGCAGCCCGGCAAACAGCAATGGTGCGGTCACCGGCTCGTTCAGTAGCACGATGGCCAGCACCGCGCCGAAAAACGGTGCCACGGAAAAGTAGGCACCGGTGCGAGCGGTGCCGAGGTGTCGCAGGGCGATCACGAACAGCGTAAGGCTCGCTCCGTAGCTGGCGAAACCCAGGAGGGCGGCACCGGCGATGGTGCTACTGCCTGGCCAAGTCGCATCGGTAGCGAGGGCCAGAACGAGATTGGTCGATCCCGCCACCAAGCCCTTGGTCATGGCGATGAATGAGGCATCGGACAACGACACCTTGCGGGTGAGGTTGTTGTCGATGGCCCAGGCGAGGCAGGCGCCCAGCACCGCGAGGGCGGGCCACGCCCCTGCAAACCCGACCTCCTGTGGCCAACCCAGAACCAGTGCCCCGGCGGCGATGGTGAGCATCCCAAGTGCAACCCGTCGGTCGAAGTTTTCCTTGAATGCGAACCACGCGAGCAGTGCCGTCAGCACGCCTTCGGCGTTGAGCAGCAGGGAGGCGCCCGACGCGGGCATCGCGGATAGTCCCACCATCAGCAGCACCGGCCCCACCATGCCGCCCGCGACAATGGCTCCGGCGAGCCAGCGCCAGTCCATGCGTTCGAGATGCACCTGCGGGGCGCGACGAACACGGCGGACAAGCCATAAGCCGATGCCAGACCCGAGATAAAGAAGCGCTACCAATAGCCAGGGGCTGGTGTGCGTCAGCAGCAGCTTGGCCAGCGGCGTTCCCGCGCCAAAAAGAACGGCTGCCGCCAGCGCGGCCATCACACCCCCGTGCAAAGCCGTGGTCATGCTTTTCTCCTGCCCGCGGATGCCATGTCGGATGTGGCCGTTTTGTCCTGCTCGGGTGGCACTCCCCGGTGGCAGGCGCAGGCTTCGCCGTGCGCCGCCGCTACCAACTCATGCAGAATGCCGCAGTCGCCCGCGCTGTGCCGCGCGCCGCAGCGACTTCGCAACGCGCTCAGTTGTCGCTCCAGTGCCCGCATGCTTTCAAGCCGCGCCCGGACCCGCGCCAGTTGCGCATCGATCAGGCAATCGATGTCGCCACAATCGACTTCGGGATGGGCGACGAATTCCAGCAATCGCTTCACGTCGGCGAGCGAAATGTCGAGCGCACGGCAATGCCGGATGAAGGCGAGCCGCTCGAGATGTGAGGCACCGTAGGCGCGATAGCCGTTGTTGCGGCGAACCGGTTCGGGCAGCAGCCCGGCTTTTTCGTAGTAGCGAATCGTCTCGATATCAACGCCGGTGGCCTGCCCGAGTTCACCAATGCGCATGGCTGTCTCCATCACTCAAGGCTAAGTGCGGCTTGAGGCAATGGCAGTATACGAAATGCTGCACCCCTCCAGCAGGCGTGACGTGGGCCTCATCGCTGTGTTCGATCAACTCGAACGCCGGGCCGAATTCGGCGTGCAGGGCATCGGGCGCGTAGCGCATCACGGGCAGCCCGCTGCATTCGGTCGGGCCGTCCGGTGCGAAGGTGGCGACGATGACGTGCCCGCCCGGCTTCACCGCGCGCATTACCTGCTCGATGTACGCGCGACGATCGGCCGAATCGATAAGAAAATGGAATACGGCCCGGTCGTGCCAGACATCGTAAGCCTGTTCGGGCAGCGCGACGGAAGTGATGTCGCCTTCGATCCAGCGCACGCCTTCGCCCGCATGTCCGAGGCGCTGGCGCGCGACCGCCAAAGCCTCGCCGGAGAGGTCGAGCACGGTGAGGTTGCGGTAGTCATGAGCCAGAAGGTCGTCGACGAGCGTCGAAGTACCGCCGCCGACATCGATGATGGCGGCGGCCCGTGCGGCGCCGATCCGCCGGATCAGATCCAGCGATAGCGTCGCATGGGGCTGATACCAGCTGACCGCCGTTGAGGACTTGGTCGCGTAGACCTTCTCCCAATGATTCTTGGATGGCATTGCAGTCTGCTCCAGGCAAATTTAGAGCTTCATTGTAGGCGCTTGACCCTGGAGTGACTACAGGGTGTTAACTCCCACCCCAGACACTTGAAGGAGAAAAATCGTGGCTGGAAGCTGTTGTGACTCTGGCTGCTCGGCACGCATTGCCGTCAGCCCGCGTTTTCGCAAGGCACTGTGGGTGGCACTCATCATCAACGCGGTGATGTTTGCGGTCGAGATTGTCGGCGGGGTGAAGTCGGGCTCGGTATCGCTGCTGGCCGATGCGGTCGATTTCGCGGGTGATGCCGTCAACTATGGCATCTCGCTGGCAGTGTTATCGATGGGCTTGATGTGGCGCTCGCGTGCCGCGATGGTGAAAGGTCTGTCGATGGCGGCGTTTGGCCTCTTCGTCGTCGGGAAGACGGTGTGGGCGGGGCTCGCTGGCGTGCCACCCGAACCCGTGACGATGGGCGCGATCGCAACACTGGCATTGCTTGCGAATGCCGGTGTTGCGGTGATGCTTTACGCCTTCCGCGACGGTGACGCCAACATGCGATCGGTCTGGCTGTGCAGTCGCAATGATGCGGTCGGGAATGTCGCCGTGATGTTGGCGGCGGCCGGGGTGTTTGGCACCGGCAGCGCCTGGCCGGATCTTGCCGTGGCACTGATCATGGCCGGACTGGCGCTCTCGTCAGGGGTGGCCGTCGTGCGCCAGGCGCATCGGGAACTGGTTCCCGCGCAGCGGATAGTCGCCTGACCGTCGCCGCGCTGCTCGGTGCGTCGCAGTAGGCACCACGGTTGCAAACGACATGCGTCGCGATTCTCGCGCTGGCTGGCGTTCGCACGTCCAGCGTGGCCATTCCTGTCCTGAACATGACAATCATCTGAAGCAGAAGTAATTTCGGGGTCATCTTTCTGTCGGGGGCTTCCTCCTAGCATGTGCTCATGGTCGCTCACATGTGAGCGACCGATTCAGACACTGCAAGGGGAATCACCATGAACAGCACATTGAACCGCATGGTTGTTGCAACGGCGCTGCTTGCTGCGGCATCCGGCGCATCCGCCCACACGGACTATTCCGAAAGCGGCGCCACGCATTGGCTGGAACACGTCCAGGCGTCTTCCAGCCAGCCCTCCGAGCGGCAACTGGCCCCCTACGGTTACGCCGCACCCGGCGGCGCGCCCGGTCGCCTCATCTTCGTCGACAAGGAGACGCGTTATCTCAACGTCGTGCAACTGGAGACCGTCGCCATTCGTGTTGGCGACAGGACGGTCAATTGGACCTTCGACGCGTTCCCGATGCGCAGTTTCCCGCTGTCGAAAATCATTCCCGGCGCCGAGGGCGTGACGGTGTACGTCGCCGAGAGCCCACTGTACCGGGGACGCTGATCTCTGGCCAACGGGTATCGGCGTGCCGCACGAGCGGGGACCGGATGAGGAAATTCACCGCACGGGCCTGCTCGACTTCATCTACTGCAACACATCACGAGGAAGCCATCATGTTCACGAAACTCGCAACCGCTGCTGCATCTATCCTGATCGCCACCTCGGCTTTCGCCGTGGATCAGGGTAATGTCGAGAAGTCCTACGAATTGAAGGACGGCTCGACGGTGTACATCTTCAAGGACGGCAAGATGGCCATGGAAGACAAGTTCGGCCGGGCAGCCTCAATGAAAGAAGGTCACGAAATGGAAACGAAGGACGGCAAGAAAGTCATGATGAAGGGCAATGAGATCTGGCGTCTTGACAGTCTGCTGCATCGCGACCATCAAGGAAATTAAGCTACCCGGCCGCGAAGCGGCTGCAGTCGAACGGCCCGCATGCCGACAGGCATGGCGGGCCGTTCCTTTATCCGTGTCCCTACTCGTTGCTAAGCAGGATCTGTTTGACGGGATCGATCGGCCCGAGGTCACGCCACTTATCAGTACTGTTTTCTACTTGAGGTATCCTGATGCAACCATGATCGCACTCGACGATCCAGCGCTTGCGCAGGACGATGGCGCAATAGCGGTAATTCACCGCATCCTCGGGACAACCCGCTGCAGCCGCAAGAAGGCGGCAGACACACCGCTCGCCATGTGTCCGCCGCAGTTCGTGACGCATGAAAGACACGGCGTCAACGCGTTACTTCATGTCGCGTTGGTGATCGTGTCGCTTGAGCCGTGACTTTTCCTTCGCCGCGGTCTTGTCGTCAAAGTCAGGGGACGCAGCCTGCTGGGCAGGCACGCCGAGTTTTTCGGTCATGTGACTGTGCCGCGGTGTCGTTGCTGTGGTAGTGGCCGGCATCGTTGCCGCCGTGTTGGCGGTCTGCCCGGCGGGCGGGGTTTCCAGCGCGGCACTGGCATCGAAGGACAGCGCGACGGCAATGGAGAATACGCTGATGGCAAATGCGGTCCTGGATTTCATGCTGGTCTCCGGCGGTGGTTGGCGAAGCCACTCCCGGTGCGGAGGCGCCGGGATGGTTCGCAGACATAGCCAGTGTGCGCTGGAGTACCTGTCCGACCGATGACGTCTGGATTACCTGTTTGTAAACGTCGTGAGACCCATAGGGCAGATAGCCATCTCGTTTTACACATCACCGCCAACGGCGGGGGCAGGTAGCCGACGAGCGCGCGTGATCTGGTCGTCGAGGGCGGCGCGGGATTCCTTATCGATCCGCCCCCCGAATTCGTAGATCAATGTTTCGCTTGAAGGTATCAGACCTGGTTTCAGTTCCATCTGTGACGCGACAGTGCCCGAATTATTGTGTCTTGCCTGAGGTGAGTGGCGAGTCGGCGTCAATTTGACCTGTCGGAATTCCTTGGCAGGGGACGCTTCTTGGGCCACGCTCGCTGCCCTTCCAGGAGGGCGACAATGTCTTGTCGCCCCAAGGTGCGTGCGAGCCAAAGCTCGTCATGTCCATCCTCATCGAGCTGGTTCCGCTTCGCGCCGCCGATCAGGAGGTGTCGGACAACCGCCGTGTGGCCCTTGTATACCGCCCAAAACAAGGGCCACTCCCCGTCTCCCGTGCGGACGTCGGGATTGGCGCCGCGGCCGATCAGGAATGAGACGATGTCCGCGTGGCCATTGAAAGCGGCCCAGAAGAGCGGCGTCCAGCCGCGACGATCGGGCAGATCGATCGAAGCGCCGCGCGCCAACAAGGTGTCAACGACGGCCCACTGACGGTGGTACACGGCCAGGAATGCCAAGCTGCATCCCTCCGTGTCCTGCCAGTTGCAGGACAGTCCTTCCTCGAGGCGCCTCAGCACTTCCGCGACGTTGCTGTGACGAACCGCATCGAGCAGTTCTGGCCCGACTCGATCGCCCCACGCTTCATGATGGATCTCGTCATTCATTGCTTCGGTCCTGCAGAGCCTGAGCGAAGACCGGTCGGCCGTCGATCAGAATCGACGATTCCCTGGCGTCCCGGCATCGCATGCGGCACTTCTGCCAACTGAACTCGCTGGTTCATGAGTTGCGCTTCGGCAGTGGCGCGTTGCAGTCCTTGAAGTTCACATAGACTTTGTCGTCGATCTGTAGCTTGGCGTCGGGCGGGAGCAGGGCGGTACGCGCGTACGAATGACCGTTGCGCAGGAACGCGACGACCACATACGTGTTCTTGTCTTCTGCGCCCAAGGACTTGTCCCGGCAGTTATAGAACGACGGTCGACTCAGGCTTTTCGCCGGCCCAATCTCGACCACGGTTCCCTTTCTCCATCCGTCGTCCTGCGCATACTTCCCCTCATAGACGACATTACTCGCGCATCCCGTAAGTCCGGCCAGGGCTGCAACAAAAACGATCTTGGTATGTGCTTTCATTTGAACCTCTCTCGAATGGGTACGAACTCGAATGCGTTTCGCTGGCGAGCTCGTACCCGGTTTCAGTTTCAATCAGATGTTTGCTGCGGGTGCGGCAGCCGCCGTGGCGACCGCGATTCGGGACAATCGCCTTTGTTCATCGCGGCCATGCGCAAGCCGGTACAGCGCGGGCAGCACCAGCAGTGTCAAGGCGGTGGAAGACAGAATTCCGCCGATCACGACCGTTGCCAGGGGCCTCTGCACTTCGGCGCCGGTCCCGACAGCGATGGCCATCGGCACGAACCCCAGAGACGCCACCAGCGCAGTCATCAGCACCGGGCGCAGTCGCGTCAGCGCGCCTTCACGGATGGCGCGGTCGAGCGCAAGGCCGTCATCGCGCAGGCTGCGGATGTACGAGATCATCACCAGTCCGTTCAGCACCGCTACCCCGGACAGCGCGATGAAGCCGACGCCGGCCGAGATCGACAATGGGATGTCGCGCAACCACAACGCGAGAATGCCGCCCGTGAGCGCGAACGGCACGCCGGTGAACACCAGCAACCCATCCTTGATATTGCCGAACATGGCGAAGAGCAGCGTGAACACCAGTAGCAATGCGACCGGCACGACGATCTGCAGGCGCTTGGCCGCACTCTGCAACTGCTCGAACGTGCCGCCCCAGGTCGTCCAGTAGCCTGTGGGCACCTGCACCGCCTCGGTGATCCGGGCTTCGGCTTCCGCCACGAAGGAGCCAATGTCGCGCCCCCGCACGTTCGCGGTAACGACTACGCGGCGCTTGCCGTTCTCGCGGCTGATCTGGTTCGGACCGGGCGCCGATCGAATGCTTGCGACGTCTCCCAGGCGCACGAATCCGCGGGCGGCACCGTTGTCCCCGGCCGGTAGCCGGAGCGGTAGGCGCTGCATCGCGTCGAGGTCGCTGCGCAAGGCTTCGGGCAGCCGCACCAGGATATCGAAGCGCCGGTCGCCCTCGAACACCGCACCGGCCTCCTGGCCGCCCAGTGCGGCGGAGACGCTGTCCTGCACATCAGCGACGTTCAGGCCCAGTCGGGCGGTGCGGTCGCGGTCGATGTGCACCGTCAGCATCGGCAAGCCGGTCGTCTGCTCCACTTTCACATCGGCGGCCCCGGGAATGCCTTCCAGCACCTCGGAGATGCGCTCCGCGGTCTCGGTCATGACGTCCATGTCGTCACCGAACACCTTCACCGCGACGTCACTGCGAACCCCCGAGATGAGCTCGTTGAAGCGCATCTGGATCGGTTGCGTGAACTCATAGTTGTTGCCCGGTACCTGCTGGACAGCGGTCTGCATCGCCTCGACGAGTTCGGCCTTGGGTCGCTTCGGGTCCGGCCATTGGTCGCGCGGCTTGAGGATCACGAAGTTGTCGGCCACGTTCGGCGGCATCGGATCGGTCGCGATCTCGGCCGTGCCGAGCTTGGCGAATACGGTGTCGACCTCCGGGAACGCCTTCACCGTCTGCTCAAGCTGCACCTGCATGTCGATCGCCTGGGTCAGGCTGGTGCCCGGAATCCGCAGCGCGTGCAAGGCAACGTCGCCTTCGTCGAGGCTCGGGATGAATTCGCTGCCCATGCGCGTCGCGAGCAAGCCCGACAGCACCACGCAAACGCACGCGATCGTGAGCACGAGCGGCTTTCTCGCCATCACCCAGTCGAAGCTCGGGGCATAACCACGCTTCGCCCAGGCCATCAGGCGGTTTTCCTTCTCGCTGATCTTGCCCGAGAGAAACAGCGCCACGGCGGCCGGCACGAAGGTCACCGACAGGATCATTGCGCCCACGAGCGCCGTCACGACGGTGAACGCCATCGGGTGGAACATCTTGCCCTCGACCCCAGTCAGCGCAAAGATCGGCAGATACACCACCATGATGATGAGTTGGCCGAACAGCAGCGCTCGCCGCGACTCTTTGGAAGCCACGAACACCTCATGGAAGCGTTCGTTGCGCGTCAGTGGGCGCCCGGCCGCGGCCTGCGCGTGGGCGAGGCGCCGCACGCAGTTCTCGACGATCACCACCGCGCCGTCGATGATGATGCCGAAGTCGAGCGCGCCCAGGCTCATCAGGTTGGCGCTGACCTTGTTGCTCACCATGCCGGTAAAGGTGAACAGCATCGCCAGCGGAATCACCAGCGCGGTGATGATCGCCGCGCGGATGTTTCCGAGAAACAGGAACAGGATCACGATGACCAGCAGCGCGCCTTCGGTCAGGTTCTTCTTGACCGTCGCGATGGCCTTGTCGACGAGCAGCGTGCGGTCGTAGACGGTTTTGGCGACGACGCCCGCGGGCAGCGTCTTGTTGACCGCCTGCAGGCGCTGATCGACCGCGCGCGACACGTCCCGGCTGTTCTCGCCGATCAGCATGAACACCGTGCCCAGCACTACTTCACGGCCATTCTCGGTTGCGGCGCCGGTGCGCAGTTCCTTGCCCAGGCCCACCTCGGCCACATCGCGGATGCGGATCGGCACGCCGCGGGCGTGGCCGACGATGACGTTGGCGATGTCGTCGATATTCGACACCTGTCCGGGGGCGCGAATCAGGTACTGCTCGCCGCTGCGCTCGATGTAGCCGGCGCCGACGTTCGCGTTGTTGCGCTCCAGCGCGGTCACGACGTCGCTGATGGCGAGGCCAAACGACACCAGACGGTCGGGCAGCGGTGCGACGTGAAACTCCTTGGCATAGCCGCCGATGGTGTTGATCTCGGTCACGCCCGGCACGGTGCGCAGCTGCGGCTTGATGATCCAGTCCTGGATCTCGCGCAGGTCCATCAGCGTGTAGGCCGTGCCATCCGGTTTCCGGGCGCCGTCCTCGGCTTCCACCGTCCACATGTAGATCTCGCCGAGACCGGTGGCTATCGGTCCGAGTGCCGGCGCGAGTCCGGGGGGCAGTTTGCTGCGTGCCTCCTGGATGCGTTCGTTGACAAGCTGGCGCGCGAAGTAGATGTCGGTGCCGTCCTTGAACACGACGGTAACCTGTGACAGCCCGTAGCGCGACAGCGAGCGCGTCTCTTCGAGCAGTGGCAGCCCCGCCATCGCGGTTTCGATCGGGAAGGTGACGCGCTGCTCGGCCTCCAGCGGCGAGTAGCCGGGGGCCTCGGTGTTGATCTGCACCTGGACGTTGGTGATGTCCGGCACGGCGTCGATGGGCAGGCGCTGGTAGTTATAGATGCCCATTCCGACCATGCCGAGCACAGCCAGGAGGACGATCCATCGTTGATCGATGGCGAAACGGATGATGCGTTCGAACATGGGATATCCCTCAGAGTGCCGCAGCGTCGCGTTCGCCGGTGCGGATACGCACCGCGGCGGCAAGCTCCGCGATCCCGACGATGCCGTCGCCCGGATGGCCGGTATGGGCCGCCTCGGTCACGGCTTCGACAATGGCCGGCGCATCGTCGTCGGTGCACAGGACCAGTAGCACCAGCGCATCGTGGGCATCCGGGTTCCATTCATCGGCAACGAAACGGTGATCCTGGCCGTGGCCGCGCGCGTGCCCCGTGGCCTTGAAAACGGTAAAACCCGGCAGGTGCGGCAGCGCATGGAGCGCCGTTTCCACGGCTTCGAGCCTGTTGGGGCGAATGATTGCGGTGATCTGTTTCATCGTCGTGCCTCCGGATTAGTGATCGTGGCTCGCGCCGGCTTTGCCCAGTTCCGCCTTGATGACGAAACTGTTCTTCGCGGCATAGCGTTCGCCCGCTCGGAGTCCGCCCAGGACCTCGACATGGCGGCCGTCGCGGCGGCCCAGTTCGAGCGGTCGGGCTTCGAGCGCATCGTCATAGCGGCCGAACACCACTTTCCAGTCGCGCAGGTCCTGGATTGCGTCGGCGGCCACGGCGACCGGCACCTGCGTTTCGTCCGCAAGCACTTCGACCGTGACCGGCAAACCGGGGCGCCACAGCCCCTTGTCGTTGTTCACCACGATTCGCGCCATCGCGCTGCGGGTCTGTTCGCCCATCAGCGCGCTGACATACGCGATACGCCCCTCGGCTACGGCCTCGAATGCGTTCGCCCGCACGCTCGCTTTCTGCCCCGTCGCGACCACGGCCAGGTCCTGCACCGACACCGGCGCCTCGATCCACACCGACGACAGGTCGGACACGGTGAACAAGGCGGCATCCTCCTTGACCGATTCGCCCACCGAGACCCGCTTGTCGGTGACGACACCGTCGATCGGCGCGCGCAGCTCGTAGCGCGTCAGGCTCCCGTCGCCGCCCGGCGCACTGCCCAGCGTAGCGAGTTTCTGCCGCGCACTCAGCGCATCGATCTCGGCTTCCTGCATCGCGGCGCGCGCCTGCAACATGTCCTGTTCCGGGGAGATCTTCTCTTCCCACAAGGTCTTCTCACGCTCGTACGTGGTGCGTGCAAGGGCCAGGCGGCGCTGCGCCGCGAGCAGCTCTGTGCGCTGATCCGCCAGCGCCTGGCTGCTCAGCACGGCCAGCACCTGGCCCTTGCGGATGCGGTCGCCGGCGTTGGCGGCAACGGACTCCACCAGCCCTGCCAGGCGCGGCACCACCTGCACCGTGCGGTCGCTGTTGTAGCGGACCTCCCCTAGCAGGCGCAAGGTGGTGCCGATCGTCGCCGGCCCCGCCGTGGCGAGTTCCACGCCCGCCCCCTGCAACTGGGCGTCGGTCATCGCGACGCGGGCTTCGGCCTGTTCGTAGCCGAACTGGTAGGTCTTGCCGTCGTGCACCGCCCGCACCTTCACCGCGAAGGAATGCGGCTCGACCACCACGGCGTCGCCCTTGAGGTAGTCCTTTTCCTTTTCGAACTTGAAGACTTGCGCCGGTTGCCCCAGGCGCTCGAGCGTGAGCTCGACCTGGCTCTGGTCGACAGCGAGCGGCTTGCCGTCGAGATAGGGGTACAGGCGGAACTGCGGCTCGACCCCGGTCTCGAAGATCGTCACTTCGACTGCGTAGCGCCCATCGCGCAACAACTTGCCGCCATGCGGACCTTTCGCCGGTTCGGCACGCGCCTCATCGTGCGCCTCGCCGTCTTCGTCGTCGTGCTCGTCGGCATGCTGGCCGCCCTTCTCGTCGTCATGGGCTGCCTCCTGGTGCTCGCCATGCCCGTCGCCGGCCGGGGCGGTTTTCTCGCTGGTCAGGATCGCGGCGCCAAGTAGGAATCCGGCGGCGAGAACGGCGACAATCGCCAACATCTGCTTCTTGGGTTTCGGTTCGTTCATAGATGTCTCCAATGCTTTCAACGGGTAGCGGGCGCAGATGCGATGGGTTCCGCATCACCGCTTCCCAGGATGCGATCCAGTTCGGCGCGGGCGCGATGCGCCTCGGCCATCGCGCGCAGCGCCTGCACGCGCGCCTCCAGCAGCGTTCGCTGGGCGTCGAGCGCCTCGAGGAAGCTGAACTTGCCGAGTTCGAATCCCTTGACCGCCGCTTCATAGGCGCTTTGTGCGCCGGGGAGAACCTGCGTGGCGAGCGATCCCGCCTGCGTGCGGGCCGACTCCAGCCGTTCGCGCGCCTGCACGGCGTCGGCGGAAACCTGAAGTTGAGCGAATCTCAGCTCCTCACGGGCCTTGTCCTCGCGCTTCAGCGCCTCCAACAGGTTGCCCCGGTTGCGGTCGAACAGCGGGAGCGGGATCGACACGCCGACGACCGCCTGGTTGCGGCCGAGCGCTTCCTCGCGCTTCGCCCCCAGGCTGACGGTGAGATCCGGGATACGGCGTGCCTTCTCGAGTTCGGTGAGGGCCATGCGGCGTTCGATCTCCAGTCGCGCCCGCCGCAGCGCCGGCGCGTTCTCCACCTGTTGCTGCAGGTCGTCCAGCGTCGGGGCAGTCGGCAACGCGTCGAGACGGCCATCGAGCACCAAAGCGTGAGGCTGGCCTTGCCCGAGCAGCGCAGCCAATCGTGCCTGCGCACCCCGCCACTCGCTGCGCGCCTGATTTGCTTCCACTCGCACGCCGGCTTCCGCGACCTGCGCCTTGGTTTCCTCGATCGGCGCCACCTTGCCGGCCTTCACGCGCAAAGCCGCCGCGCGCGTCGCGCGCCCGGCCAATTCAAGGGCTTCGTCTGCCACGCGCACGCGTTCCTGCGCGGCGAGCGCATCGAAATAGCCCGTGGTCACGGCCGCACGTAGCGCCAGTCGCCGTGCCGCCAAGTCCTCGGTTGCGATGGCGTAGCCGCGCTCGGCTGCGGCCAGGCGTGCCGTCCGCTTGCCGCCCAGTTCGATCGGCTGGTTCAGTTGCAGCGTGGTGGTGCGTGTTGCGCGCTGCGTGTCTTCCTGCAGGTAGGAAAGTTCGGGATTGGGGTATGCGCCCGCCTGTTGGCGAATGCCTTCGTTGGCGCCCACCTCCAGCGCGGCGGCCGCAAGATCCGGGTTATGCCTGAGCGCAAGGTCGATGGCTTGGCGCAGGGAGAGTCGTTGTGCTCCTGCCGCGGCGCTCGCGGTCGGCGCCTGGGCAGGCGTTGGCGCAAGCGCAGCCGGTACCGATTCAACGTTCGGGGAGCGGGTCGTGGGGCCGTCCTGCGCCCATGCGGCTATGGGAAGACACAACGCCACACACAGCGTCACGCCGCCCCTCGGGGGTACTCTTCTCATGAAATCCTCGTCGGGAATGGGTCCAATCCGCTCGGGCGATGGGCGCGACGAGACGGATCATGGAAAACCGACGAGGGGAAGTGCGCGATCGATTAGTCGATCGGTGCGTGGACTACACTGCTTACCCTCGCCGGCTTGTCAGGCGAGGGTGAATTGGGGCGGACGAAGCAGGTTGTCGCGCGGAGCATCGGAGACAAAAGCCCCGTAAGGGCGTTCACCCATCCCGGGTGCAAAGATCTCGGCTAGGCGCGAATCATGAAGGATGGCGTGAGTGCAGTGGCTGTGTTCGTGGTCCGCACTGCAACTCGCGTCCCATGCCTTGCCTTTCTGGCCACCATCCGCTTTCAGGGTACTGCCCTGATGATCGTGGTGATGTGCGTGATGACCGATATGCTGCATTGCAGCCGGACTCTCTTCGTGCAGGCAATACGCCGCCAGAACAGTGGTTCCCCACTGCAGCGGCAGAAACAACACGAGAAAAGCGATCACGAAATTACGCACGGGGTCGATTGTAGGTTACCGCGGCAGTGCCGTCACCTTGCCGGCGCAGCCGCGCGACACCGACGCACTTTGACCAATGCATCGGAGGGGCGCCACAGCTTCGGTCATGCAGAGCTGAGTACCGGGAGGGCGTCTTACCTGCGCCTTCAACGCGCCGCGCACGTCAATTGTCACCATAGAGTTCGTCCATGCGCGCGCGCTCTTCGGGCGACATGTTCAGCAGTTCGTTGACGACTTCTTGGCGTGTCTTGCCCGGCCCGGTATTCCTCGACGGGACAGGCAGACCTCGCTGCAGATAGTAATAGCTCCCCTCCGCCTTCGCCTGCTCCAGTTCCTTGAGTACCTCGGCGCGGGTCTTGGTGCTCGTGGAATGGTCCGGATGGAAGGTGAAGCCGGCTTCATTGTTTGCGGGGTGCCACAGCGAATCGGCCAGCGCGGCGGTGGGCGCAGCGAGGACGGCGGCGAACAGCGGCACGAGGGTGGCGGAACGGATCTTCGGCATGATGGGACTCCTTTCGTCGGTAAGTGTGTGCCGCGCGGCCGAGGCATCGTGGCTGGACACGGGACGTACTGTAGGAAACCGTCCACGTCGAATCGCGAACAGCCCGATTACGAATTCGTAATGTCGACGCCCTGCCGTGTCCGCGATAATCCGCGCATGAAGATCCTGGTTGTCGAAGACGAGCCCAAGCTCGCCGAATACCTGCGCAAGGCGCTGACCGAGAGCAGCTACGTCGTCGATGTCGCGCATGGCGGCATCGATGGTCGCTACCTTGCGATAGAAGGGCATTACGACCTTGTCCTGCTCGACGTCATGCTGCCGGGTCTGGACGGTTTCACCGTCCTGCGCGAGTTGCGGCGCGAGAAAAACGTCCCGGTGCTGATGCTGACCGCGCGGGACAAGGTGGAGGACCGGGTGAAGGGTCTGCAGGCGGGTGCGGACGACTATCTGGTAAAACCCTTCGCCCTCTCCGAGCTGCTCGCCCGTGTACAGGCGCTGTTACGACGCGGCGCCGTTTCGGCGGCAGGCCAGGATCCCACAGTGCTTGAACTGGCCGACCTCGAACTCGATTTGGTCCGGCGCAAGGCTACGCGCGCCGGACAGCGACTCGATCTGACGGCGAAAGAATTCACGCTGCTTACGCTGCTGCTGCGCCGACACGGGCAGGTGCTGTCGCGCACCGCGCTGGCCGAGCAAGTGTGGGACATGAACTTCGACAGCAATACGAATGTCGTGGAGGTCGCGGTGCGCAGGTTGCGCAGCAAGATGGACGATCCCTTCGAAAAGAAATTGCTGCATACCGTGCGCGGCATGGGTTACGTCCTAGAAGACCGGGAGTCCTGAAGATGCGGAGTCGGCGTTCGCTCGGCCGTTGGTTGTCGTGGTGGCTGGCCGTGCAGACCTTCATCGGACTCGGGCTCGTCTGCATCGTTGTGTACGTCGCCACGAGCCTCAATTTTTCGGCGCGACAGGACGAGGAGCTTCGGCACAAACAGGAGGTGATCCGCCACCTCGTGGACGAGATCGTGACGCAGGACGATCTGGTGAGCTTGCGTCACAAACTCGACGATTTCTTCTTCGGCCACGCCGATCTCCGCCTGCGGCTCACCGAGGGCGCCGACGTGCTCGTCTACGCGACCCACCCTGCCGGCGGCATGACCGGGCATCTGCGCCAAATCGCATTCGACATCCCTTCACCGTGGTCGCGCACAGTCATGCTGCGCGCCGAGATGGCACTCGATACTGCTTCCGACGCAGAGTTGATGAGGCGGCTGGCGTGGACCCTGCTGGCGAGTGCGCTGGCCGGCGCGGGAATCGTATCGGCGAGTGGGGCGTGGCTCGTGCGACGCGCACTGTTGCCGGTGCGTGACCTGGCCCGGCAGGCGGCTGCGCTCGCCCCGGAGAACGTCGGTCAGCCGCTGGACGGCTCCGCGCAGGCTGAAGAGTTGCAGCCGCTGGTCGCGCAGTTCAATGCACTGCTTGCACGGCTAGAAAATGCGTACCAGCAACTGGAAGGCTTCAATGCGGACGTCGCCCATGAGTTGCGAACGCCGCTGGCGACGCTGATCGGGGAGACCGAACTGGCATTGAGTCGGGAACGAGCTGTCGCGGAACTGCGAGAGGTGCTGGGATCGAATCTCGAAGACCTTCACCGCCTCGCAGGGCTCGTCAATGACATGCTATTTCTGTCGAAGGCCGATCGCGGCGAGCGGGCCCGTCGGGAACCTGTCGGCGGTCTTGCCGCGCTTGCAGCCGAGGTTGTCGAATTCCACGATGCCTCGCTGCAGGAGGCTGGTGTGGCGGTTCGCATCCGTGGCGATGCCAGGGGGATCTTTGATGCGGCACTATTGCGCCGAGCGTTGTCGAACCTCCTCGCCAATGCGACCCGGTTCGCCGAGCGTGGCTCGATGATCGATGTAGACATCGTGACGGCTCCGTCTGAAGTCGTCCGCCTATCCGTCAGCAACACCGGCCCCACGATCCCCGCCGAACACCTGCCGCGCCTGTTCGACCGCTTCTATCGGGCGGACCGGGCACGCGAACATGGGGATACCAATCATGGGCTCGGCTTGTCGATCGTCGCAGCGATCGCGCGCATGCATGGTGGCAGCACGTTCGCCCGGTCGTCGGCAGCCACGACGACTGTCGGCTTTAGTGTATCGGCCGGAAACTGCTAAGCCAGCACACTCGTTCCATTCGATCACCGACCTAGCACTACGGCACCAGTGAGGATCTCCCCGGGTATGACGCACCCACCTTCACACTTATACCTGTCGGATATACGTCACAGCGTTCCGTGCAAGTTTGGGGCTTCGACGATATTGGCCGCCTCACCCCGCTGTGCCGCCTCCTATCCGCTTCCTGTTCGTCAGGCCAGCGCTTTGCCTTCGGCTTCCTCCAGATCCGCAGTTACCCGCGACACCCTTGCCGTTCGGCTAACTCTTCCCCTTGCCGGGCGAGTAGAGGACTTGAACCTCCAAGTGAGTGCGCCCTGCCGGGCGCACCAATGAAACGG
>JBEOKH010000138.1:0-4620 GCA_040275625.1 Thauera sp.
GCTGGCCGAGGTCGAGCAGGAGATTCTGGACTTGTTGCGGGAGGTGACGGAGTGACGGCGCAAGCGGTGTCGGGAGACGTCTCCCGGATTGTGGGGACGCTGTTCCCACAATCCGCAGCGGTCGCCAGTGCCGTCGTTTCGCGCTCGTGGTCTTCGCACAAGGGCGATGACCAGTTGCCGGAGGTGGGGAAGTGAGCTCTATCCGCTATCCCGCTCACTGGACGAGCCAGAAACTGAAGCATGTGGCCTCGCTGAAAAGCGGAGAAGGTATTACCTCTAACGACATTTCCGATCTGGGCGAATATCCGGTCTACGGCGGAAACGGAGTGCGTGGCTACACCTCGAGCTACACCCACGAAGGAACGTACCCGCTCATCGGCCGCCAAGGCGCGCTCTGCGGGAACATCAACTATGCGTCTGGAAAGTTTTGGGCGTCTGAGCATGCTGTCGTCGTGCATGTGCGCGACGGCCATGTAGTGCGCTGGCTTGGTGAGTTGTTGCGGTCGATGAACTTGAACCAGTACTCGCAGTCCGCCGCACAGCCTGGAATCAGCGTCGAAGTCATCGAGAACCTTCCAATCCCTATTCCCCCACAGCCAGAGCAGGAAGTCATCGCCAACTACCTCGATCGCGAAACCGCCCGCATCGACGGGCTGATTGCCGCCAAGGAGCGCATGCTCGCGCTGCTGGAAGAAAAGCGCGCCGCCCTCATCAGCCGTGTCGTCACCCGTGGTCTAGACTCCAACGTCCCACTCAAACCCTCCGGCCAGGAATGGCTAGGCGAGATTCCGGCTCATTGGGGGGTGCAGCGTCTGAAGCAGCTTGCCGAGGTCCGGGGCGGATTGACCTTGGGTAAGCAGTACTCCGGTGACTTGTTCGAGTATCCATATCTGCGCGTCGCAAATGTTCAGGATGGTTATCTCGATTTGGAGGACGTCCTGACGGTCGAGGTGCCCGCATCGGAGGCTGCATCGAACCTTCTGGCAAAGGGCGATGTGTTGATGAATGAGGGAGGCGACATCGACAAGCTCGGCCGTGGCTGTGTATGGCGAGATGAGATCGCACCTTGCCTACATCAGAACCATGTGTTCGCGGTCAGGCCTCATTCGGTCGACTCCGACTGGCTCGCCCTATGGACGTCGACGCTGGAAGCAAAGCGTTACTTCGAGAGTCGCGCCAAGCGCTCGACCAATCTGGCGTCCATATCTGGATCGAACATCAAGGAGCTTCCGGTTCCGTTGCCGCCGATTGAAGAGCAACTTGCAATTCGGCAGTTCCTGGACGACAGACGCCACCGACTCGAGAAGGTCGGCAGTGAACTGCGGCACTCCCTGTGCTTGCTTACAGAACGCCGCGCCGCCCTCATCACCGCCGCCGTCACCGGCCAGCTCCCGCTGGAGGAGATGCGCGCATGAAGTTCGAAACCTTCGAGGCCGGCCGCTGGCAGCCGCGCTACCAGTACAAGAGCTTCGAGCCGGTGCCGGTCAACCACGAATGGACCTGGGAAGACCCCACGATCAATGCCTTGCTGGAGCAGGCCACCCGGGCGCTGGGGGAGCTGAATGCGTTTTCGTTGATCGTGCCGGACATCGACCTGTTCATTCAGATGCACGTGGTCAAGGAGGCGCAGACCTGCAGCAAGATCGAGGGCACACAGACGGCGATCGACGAGGCCTTGATGCCCGAGGAGCAGATTCGCCCCGAAAAGCGCGACGACTGGCGCGAGGTGCGCAACTACATCGACGCCGTCAACCTGGCCATTGACGAGTTGCAGCGCCTGCCCTTGTCCAACCGGCTGCTCAAGCAGACGCACGCCACGCTGATGCGCGGGGTCCGTGGCGAGCACAAGCTGCCGGGTGAATTTCGCACCAGCCAGAACTGGATCGGCGGCTCCTGCCTGGCCGACGCGGCCTTTGTGCCGCCGCATCACGAGGGGGTGCCGGAGCTGATGGGGGATTTGGAGAAGTTCTGGCACAACGAGGCGGTGGTCGTGCCGCACCTGGTTAAAGTTCGGGCTGAATATTTAACCAAGATCCCGCGCTGATAAAGGAAACGAGCGATGAAGACCACCAGCGAAGCCGCTTTCGAGACCGCCATCGAGTCGGTCTTGCTGGCCGGGGGCTACGCGCGGGTGGCCGCACAAGGCTTCGACCGCGAGCGCGCGCTCTTCCCCGACGAGGCGCTGGCCTTCATCCGCGCCACCCTCATCGCCGCCGCCGTCACCGGCCAGGTTTCACTGCAGGAGATGCGCGCATGACCCCGACCTGCTGGATCATCGCCGGCCCCAATGGCGCGGGCAAAACCACCTTCGCGCTGGAATACCTGCCGCAGGTGGCGGGCTGCAGGCACTTCATCAACGCCGACCTGATCGCCGCCGGGCTTGCGCCGCTCGCACCGGAGCGCGAACTGTTGGCCGCCAGCCGGATCTTCCTGCGCGAGATCGAGGTGCGGGTCAGGGAGCGCGAAGACTTCGCCTTCGAAACCACCCTGGCGGGACGGACCTATCTGCGACTAGTCGAGCGCTTGCGCCGCGACGTCTGGCACGTGGAACTGATCTATCTGGCACTCCCCAGCGCCGAGATGTCGAAGCTGCGGGTGGCCGAGCGGGTGGCGCATGGCGGGCACGCCATCCCGGTGGCGGACATCGAACGCCGCTTTCCCCGCAGCCTGCGCCACCTGCTCGATGATTTCAGTCATCGGGTCGATCACTGCGCCTGCTTCATGAACAATGGAGAACACCCGGTGCTGGTGTTCGACCAGCGGGGCGACGATCGTGAGATTGCCCACGGCGATTACTATCAGCTTCTGACCGAGGAGGCCGGGAAATGAACATCAGGAAACAGGATCTACCCTCGCAGAGTACGCGCCAGATGCTCGAGACGCTCCAGCGCTTGGCCGCCAAGACCCTGGAGAGAAAGCGGCGCCTGGGTCATTACGCCGTTATCTGGCAGGACGGCAAGCCGGTCTTGACAGGTGAGGATGCACCGCGCACCAACGAGAGCACCCGCTGAGCAGCGCTGAGTGATGACGGGCAAACGAACTTCCGAAGCCGCTTTCGAGACCGCCATCGAGTCGGTCTTGCTGGCCGGGGGCTACGCGCGGGTGGCCGCACAAGGCTTCGACCGTGAGCGCGCGCTCTTCCCCGACGAGGCGCTGGCCTTCATCCGCGCCACCCAGGGCAAGGTGTGGGACAAGCTGGAAGCGCTGCACTGCGAGCAGACCGGCGCGCGGGTGCTGGAGTCGCTGTGCAAGTGGCTGGACGTTCATGGCGCGTTGGCCACGCTGCGCCACGGCTTCAAGTGCTTCGGCAAGACCTTGCGCATCGCCTTCTTCCGTCCTGCGCACGGCCTGAACCCCGAGCTGGAGGCGCGCTACCGGGCCAATCGGCTGGGGCTCACGCGGCAACTGCACTTCAGCCCCAAGTCGGAGAAGTCGCTGGATGTGGTGCTGTCGGTGAACGGCATCCCGCTGGTGACGGTGGAGCTGAAGAACCCGCTCAGCGGCCAGACCGCCGCCAACGCCATCCACCAGTACCGCCACGACCGCGACCCGCGCGAGCCGATCTTCGTGTTTTCCAGGCGCGCGCTGGTGCATTTCGCGGTGGATACCGAAGAGGCGCACATGGCCACGCGCCTGGCCGGTTCGTCCACCTGCTTTCTGCCCTTCAACCGTGGCGTGAACTGCGGCGCCGGCAACCCGCCCGACCCCGAGGGACGCAACTACAAGACGGCCTACGTATGGGAAGAGGTGCTGCAGCGCGACAGCCTGCTCGACCTGCTCGCACGCTTCCTGCATCTCGATGTGGAAGAGAAGACCACCGACGACGGCAAGAAGCTGCGCAAGGAAAACCTGATCTTTCCGCGCTATCACCAGTTGCAGGCGGTGCGCCAGATGGTGGCGGCGGCCGCCAGCGAGGGCGTGGGCCACAATTATCTGGTCGAGCATTCGGCCGGCAGCGGCAAGAGCAACACGATCGCCTGGCTGGCGCATCGCCTGTCCAGCCTGCACGACGCACGCGACCAGCGGCTGTTCGACAGCGTGGTGGTCATCACCGACCGCGTGGTGCTGGATCGCCAGTTGCAGAACACCATTTACCAGTTCGACCACCGGCAAGGCGTGGTGCAGAAGATCGACGAGGACTCGCGCCAACTCGCCGAGGCGCTGGAAGCCGGCGTGCCGATCATCATCACCACGCTGCAGAAGTTTCCCTTCGTGTCCGCGCAGTTGATGAAGCTCGCCGAGGAGCGCGGCGAGGGCAGTAACAGCCACCTGCCCACGCGCAGGTACGCGGTGATCATCGACGAGGCGCACAGCTCGCAGTCGGGCGAGACGGCGACGGAGCTGAAGGGCGTGCTGGGGGGCGCCGAGCTGAGGCGCAAGGCGCGGGAGATGGCGGAGGAAGAAGGTGAGCTCGAACTCGAGCGCCTGTTCCGCGCCATGGCCAAGCGCGGCCAGCAGCCGAACATGAGCTTCTTCGCCTTCACCGCCACGCCCAAGCACAAGACGCTGGCAATCTTTGGCCGCAATGGCGAACCCTGCCACCGCTATACCATGCGCCAGGCCATCGAGGAAGGCTTCATCGAGGACGTGCTGAAGAATTACGTCACCTACAAGACCTAC
>JBEOKH010000139.1:0-9554 GCA_040275625.1 Thauera sp.
TGAAGGGAACGAAGGTACGGGGTGACGCTTCGATGATGGCGTCGATTTCGGCTTTGGTGAATTTCATAAGGAGGGCTCCTGAACGTGTGAAGGAAGCATGCCGAGGGGCATGAGCATGGGTTCAGAATCTCATCCCAACGCCGACCTTCAAGGCTCCAGGCGTCGCTGCTGGCGCTCGGGTGTCGTGCCAGATATCGAAACAGTGCCGACACCGTGGCTATTCCGCAGGACACACTCCGCCACAGTTCATTACAAGCCGAATAGTCACTTCAGCCCCCTATGCGGCCGGATGACAAGTGCAAGTTGTCGGTCGGCTTCGTGCCCATTGCTGACTGTCGCAGCGGCCTGTCCACTTGGCAGGTTACCGCCCCGTACCGGACATTCGCAGTTCAGGTCGCCCATCAGTTCCGGGGAAGCCGCACTTCGGTCACTGGGCGCCAGTAAACGACGAGCTCCGTGACGTGCTTCCGCTCACCGCGTATCAATGTTGGCCGCCTGCGCACTCGAACGCGTGGGTAGATTCGCATTCTTGACGCCAGGCGTGAGATTCGAGGATCGACTCGACGCGTTCGATCTCGGAGCCCAGCGGCAACCATGCGCATCCCGCCTCGCGGCGAACCTCAGGACTGGCCGTTATCCTTCGGCACGATGCGATCGAAAGACAGCCCGCTCCAGCCTTCCCCGCGGCCCGTCTGCTTGCGTGCACCGATCCACACGAGCACTCGTCCGTCCGTCCATCGCGTGCGCTGAAAGCTCCGCGTGACATAAGCGCCGGCGCGAGGAACCTCTTCCTGCGGCACGAAGAATCCTCCGCTGCCGGGCGCGAGGGATGGCCGCAGCAGCGACGTCCTTGGCCGGATCTTGTCCATGTCCTGCGGCGAAAGAATGCGCAACATCGTCGCGCGCTGCAGGCGACCATCGGGAGCCGCGACGAACGGAATCCAGTGTTCCGGAACTTCCGTCATCAGGTCGTAGCGGATGCGGGCCTCATCCCGCGCGGCGTTGGGCGGGCCTGGCACCGGCGGCGGCACGAAGCTCTGATGGAATGCGCGCGTTTCGCGCCCCGAATCCGCACCGGACGCACCGCGACCTTCCGGCGCGGGCACGGTTTTCTCGATCGCCCAGACCATGTTGGCCATTTCATCGCGCACCAGCATCACGGCTTCGAACGGCGCGCTCTCCTGCACTTTGGGAGCCGCCGCGCCCACCGGCAGCGTCGGGTCCGGCGCTCCGCCTTGCTTCATCGAGAGCGTAAACAATGAAAAACGGCTGCGTTCGTCGGGCGCCGCCGCGTCGACCGGCTCGATCCATACGCGCTCGCCGAACGTGTCGGTCACCATCAGTCCCTTGACCGTCACGAGTGATCCCGCGCGTGTCGTGAGCGGCGTCAGGAACCAGTCGTTAGAAAACAGCAGGCCGAACTCGATGAACAGCAGTTTCGCTAGGTCGGTCGTGTCCGGTCGGATCGCGCCGAAGTTCGTGCGCCCGTCTTCCATCGTCCACCAGCGCGGATTCGGCATGCCGGGGAACGTGACGGGTGTCGGCAAGGTGGTCCGGACGAGGCGGGACGACGCACCGGCGGCTCCCAAGGTGGCCAACGCCGGATTCACGTCGAACACGGGCCAGTCCACGGATCCCGATGAGTACTCCTCCGCGACGAGTTTCTTCTCGCCGGCATCAGTCATCGCCGAACAATCGAAACGGTACTCGAAACGCGAGGCATCCCATGCCGGGTTGTCTCCCTCCTGCGGCGGCAGCAGGAATACGCCGCGGATCCAGTCGACGAAGCCGCGCGCCAGTTGTGCATTGCTCAAGTCGTCGCTCTGCGACTGCGTGAGGTTCGGTACATCGAAGCCGGTGCCGTCAACGAGATTCCGGTATAGCGCATAGCCGTCGATGGCACGTCCCGCCACTGCCGCGAAGCTTTGCTGCGCGTTGGGATGCGCGCAGACGCCGGCCTGGTCGCGTTGCGACCGGTCCGGCAGATCGAATGTGTACCGGTCGAAGAACAACGTGCGCAAGGTCGCGGCAGATGGCAATGGCGCGAGCAGCTGCAGCCAGCGCCGGCCTATCGCGAGCCGAATGTCGAGCCCCACTTTGTCCGCGCCGATGTCGAGGACGAGCTGCTGGGCTTCCACCTGCGTTTCGAGTGGCGTCGCCTGGTCCAACGGTACGGCCGCGGCGTTGCCCGCGCGGAAGCGCGACAGCTGCGCGATTTCCGCCAGCGTCTTGACCAGGATGGGCGAGCCGCCGTCTTCGCCCTTGAACTCAGCCGTCTGCCATTGACGCGTGAGCATCCAAAGCGCGTCGCGCACTTCCGCGCGCAGGGCGCGCTCGAAATTCTTGGTGCGCGGACTACCCTCGACGCGATTCCACAGTGTCACGGTCGGCGCGTCGCGCTCTTCCAGCGCCTTGGGCATGTCGACTATCTTTCCGACCCTAGCCATTGACGTTGCCCTTGATGTGCGCGACGTAGTTGTTCACGCGCGCGTAGTTGAGCGAGATCGAAACTTCATTCAGCGCCGCGGCGCTAGTCGTGGCTGGCAGGAAGCGAGCATAGGGCAGACTCTCGAGTTCGCCGGGCTGAACCGCACGCAGCCGCAGCAGGTCGAAGGTCTCATCAAGCGCGCCGAGCACATCGCCCCACTGCCAAGCGCCGCCTATGCGCGGCGCGGTCACGAGCAGCCAGGCCTGCGGCGGTTCCGAGTTGGGCCGATCGTAGTGGAACGCGAGCCCGATCGATTCGTCCTTCGCCGGGATCACTTCGGTCCACTCGTCCACCAGCAGGCCACAGGTCCGCGCGGACTGTGGTCCGCCCACAAAGTGCGCGGTGTACGCGAGCCGCTCGCCGCCGGGCGGGCGGGCCGGATCGAACTTCGTCGCATACCAGCTCTCGCCGGCGATCGCCGGCAGCTGCAGGGGCTTCAGCGACAGGTCGTACTGCGAAATGGCTTGCGCGAAAAGTGCGGACTGTTCCAGCGCGAACATCTTGTCACGAACGCGCGCCGCGCCCAGCAGCCAGTCTTCGATCGGAAACGATGAGGTGGTGCGCGCGTAGTCGAGCAGAGTGCCGGAGCCGGTGATCGCATCGGCCATGTCGGCACTCTGCTGCGGTCCGAAGGCGACTTCCGGGATGAGCTTCAGGTCCGCGCCCAGCAGCGCCGTGCCGGCCTCCTGCAATGCCGCGACCTCGGCGGCGGGAGTCACCGCGGCGTTGGCCTTGGTCAGCGCGGCGCCCACCTGAGCATCGCGCTTGTCGATGGTGGTGATCAGCGGCGGGATGCGCGCCAGGACTCCATCGCGCAATCGCTGGCTCGCCGCGCGCAGGACCGCGAGGTCGAAGACTTGGTTGTCGAACCTGGCCATCGGATTCGGTCCCGTGACCAGCAGGCTTTCGATCGCATCGAGCAACTCGTCGAGCCCGGCGGGCGGCGCGGCCGCCAGCGCCTTGAGCGCATCGTATTTCGCCTCGAAGGCCGCGCGACGGTTCTGCACCTCGGTTTCGTAGTCGCCCACGTTCGTCGGCCGCGGCGAGAGCGGCTTCGCCGTGACGACGATGTCCAGCCTCGCCAGCGTCGTGAGCTGCTCCGCCGGACTTGTAATCGCGGTGTACGCCTGCCAGCGCAAGACGAATTCCGCGCGCCGCTGTGTCCAACGATCGATGACGGCTTGCAAGGCCGCGAACGCATCCCGGTAAGCGGTGCGCTGCTCGAGGTGCAGGTAGCCCCAGCCCACCTGTTGCACGCCGAAGGAAGCCGCCTCGGCGAACAAATCGCTGATAGCGCCGATCAGCGACTTCGTATTCACCGGCGGAGCGGCCGCGAAGGCGGCGAGCGCCTGCTTGAGCAAGCCAAGATTCGTGCGCGCGCGGGTGAGCCGTTGCCGGTCGATCGATGGGACGGAATCCGACGTGTTCGTGCCGGCCGGTGACAGATCGCTGCCCGTCAGCGGTCGCGACGCCAGCGCGAGGCCGCGCAGGTGGCGTACCAGCGCGCCCAGCTCGAAGAAGCTCACACCCTGCGCCGGGCGTTTCAGGTGGTCGATGCGGATCTCGGCGCCGGCCGGCGGAGAGAACTGCTGCACCACGCGCCGCAGGATGCGATCGTCGAGCTCGCGCAGGCCGGCTTCGCCATCGAGCGCACCGATGTAGAGGAGATCGATAGGCTCGAGGCCGAGCGTGGCGGCCGTGACGTTCTGCGGCTGCGCTGCCCCGTCCCAGTCGACGACGCAGCGAATCTGGTCCGCGGCCGGAAACATACTGGCCAGCCACTTGTTCAGCATGGGTTGCGCCATCGCGCGCGGCGTGGCGGCCGCCGCCCATTCGCGGTGATCGAAGGGCACGCCGGTGTCGAAATGCAGGCCCACGCGATGCGTCAGCGACACCCCGCTCCGCGGCGTCTGGATGATGTCCGGCTCCGGAGGAAACGTGCCCTTCGACCAGGCTTCCAGCGTGGAACCGACGCGGTCATAGTTTCCGCGCACCGCCTGATGAACGCCCTCGGCCAGCGCCAGGTCGGCCAGTGCGTCGGTGGCGTCGAACAACGCGCGGATCTCCGCGACCACGGTCTGCACATCCGCTGCCGACGGCGACTGGATCAGCGTCCGCGCGAACGCGGCGGCATCGGCGTCGCGCAGCGCCTTCAGCAGCTTCTCGCCGTCGACAACATTGTCCGCCTCGATCGACTCGATCGGCACGCCCTCCACCTTGGTCGCGGCCAACTGGTTCGCGACCAGCGGGAACTGGAGCCGCAGCGCGTGGAGATAGTCGTGGAGTCCGCGGTCGGACAGCGCGCGCTGCAGGCGATAGCCGAGCAGCGCCCCGAGTGGCTGGCCATTGCGCAGGCCCTCGATGAGATCGCGCGCGATCCGCACGCGCGCGGAGGAAAGGTTTACCGCCAACGGCCCCCGCGCCTGCGGCGACTTCGCCGACAGGTGGCCCGCGCGCAGTATCGCCGCCGATTTGGCGTGCGTGAGCGAGGGGGCCAGCAGGTAGCCGCCATTGGTGGGATCGCGCGACACGGGCGCGGTCCCGAATACTTCGGCAAGCGGCGCCTCGGGAACGAATTGCGTCAACGGCGGCTTGCGTTGCAAGCCTTCCAGCCAGCCGACCGCGCCCAGGTACAGGCCCTTGCGCTCGACCACGCCATTGCCGTCGTCGCGGTAGCGCAGCGCCGACAGCTGATAGTTCACGAGGCCGAGAAGCCACGCGTCTAGGCGATGACTCGCAGTATCCAGGTGCTCGACCAGGCAGCGCTCGAGCCGCGCGGTGGACGCATCCTTGAGTTGATCGAGCGCGTCGACCTGCTCCGCGATTCCGCCGTTGACCTTGCGGGAGGCGAGCCCGTTCTGGATCGCGATGGCCACGGTCGGAGCCCCGCCCGTGGCCTGCGCTTCATTGTGATACAGCGGCGCATAGCGGCTCTCGGAGTACTCGGCGGTGGCGACGTGCACGGTGGTCGCCTCGCGTCGCCACTCCTTCGTTGACCGAAAGTTGGCGACGTTCTTGAGAGTGACCAATGCCTGGTCCCAATATCCCAGCAGCAAGGCGTTGCGCGCCAATCCGTAGAGCAACGCGTTGGGTGCCGCGTTGCCCGAGAATCCGTTCTCCTGACGCAGCGACTCGAAATCGTTGCGCGCCTTGTCCGAAAGCCAGGCCAGGTAGTTCTTGCCGTCGGCGGTGTAGGCGCGGATCGGGGCTTTCTCGGACAGCGGCCGATCGTCGACCAGCGGCCCGTTGAGGCGCGTCGACTTCTCCTGGAAATAGCGATTCAGCGCGTCCGGCAACTCGTCGCCGCGATAGCCCAGGCTGCGCAGCAGCAGGAAGGCCGGCTCACCCAGGTCGCTGGCGAAATTGACGAGGTCGGTCTCCGCGCCGTTGAGACGCGCGAGATTGAACAGATGCTCCAGGCTCTCCGCGTAGCGCGCGAAGAATTCCACCGATGCCGGATTCAGGCTCAGCACGTCCACCAGCGTCTGTTGCAGGTCAGGACCCGGCGCCGCGAGCGATGGGCCGCGCTCGGCGCGCTGGCGCCAGACCTTGCGCATCTGGTCGAGCACCCGGGCGAGGTCCACGAGGAAACCGGAAGCATCGTCGGGCAGCGCACCGATTCCGCCGATGTTCTGCTGGCCTTCGCCGAGCCATTTCCATTGCGAGATCGCACTCACGGGCAACACGCCGTACGGTTGGTTGCCGATGCGCAGGCTGGGCAGGAAACCGCGGCCCGTGACGAAGTGCGTGTAGAACCAGCGCACCGACTCGACCACCGAATGGCTCATCACCGGAGCCATCATGGTGTCGAGCGCGTAACCGAGGGTCGTGGGCCACAGCAGGCGGTTCATCGCGCGCGCGTCACTGAAATCGGTGCGCGTGGCGCCGTGCACACCTTCCAGAACGTCTGCAGAAATGCCGAGCGCTCCGGCGAACCAATCGCCATCGCGGCGCGACCACCAGTCCGCGTTTGCATTGGTCGCGGCGGCCGGCGGTGGCGCGGTGGCATCCTCACCGCGTGCAAACGCGCTGTCTTCGTTCTCCGAGTTGTTGGTGGGTGCGCCCTGAGGCACGAAGGCAAAACCCGGGCGCGAGAAACGCTGATGCGTGATCAGTTCCTCGACCAGGCGCTGCCCGCCAGCGGCGTCCTCGGACAGGCGGACGCCGAGCGCGATCAGGCGATCGATCGGTGCCGTCGGATCCACCCGCGCCGGATCGAGCGGAATCTTCACGCCCATGCCGGCCTTGATGGCGCTGGCGAAATCGCTCATCCACGCCAGGTCGGGCGGCATCTCGAGATCGCCATCCACGGTGTGCGCAAGCTGCGGATCGGCAAAATCGACGCTCACGACCAGTGGCGAAGCCGTAGCGCTGGTCAGCGCCTCGAACACCACCTCACCCTTCTGATAACCCATCACCACGAAGCGATCTGGCAGGACATTCACGCGTGAGGGCGCGCTGGTCGACCGCGTCTTGAGATTGTCCGGGGACGGCACGTCCAGCCAGGCCACGGCGACGCGCGCCGTGGCGCGACTCACGCCCGGGGGCGCCGCGGACGTGAGATTGTCAGGTTGCGTGCCGGCGATGAGCTCGTCCACATCCGCCTGCGCGAGCGCCTCCAGCGCCGCGCGTGCCGCGTCGAGCGCAGTCTTGTCATCGCGCGCGCGCCATACCGCCGTCCAGTACGTCTCGAGCAGATCGCGATCGGGCCCCGGTGCCATGTCGCTCAGGATCACCAGGACGAGATCGAACCCGGCGGTGGGCGGCGAGCCCGGCGACGCGACCTGCTGGAGAATCCACGTGGCGCGCCCAGCTCCGTGGCTCGCCACCAGATTGCGCCAGGCAGCCTCCGTTTCTTCCTTCCTGCCCATCGCGGTCCAAACTTGCGCCCAGTAGTGCTTCGCGCTGTCGAACTCGGTCTGCGTCAGGTCTGGCTCGAAATTGTCGATCGCGCAGTCGTCGGGATAGATGCGCACCCACAGCTCGTCCGCATTTCCGACCCGCTTGAAGCGAGCTTCGAGACGTACGGGCAGCAGCAGAATTGGTGTCTGAGCGTCCAACTGGGATATGGCGTCGCGAGGATCGGCCAACGGCACGAAGGCGCCCAGGTGAGTGTCACGCGCCCCCTTCGTCTCCTTGAGATGCGCGACGGCGGCCTCCTCGGTTCGACGAGCCTGTTCAAGCGCCTTCTTCGCGCTGGCGACATCGCGCGCGGAGGCTCGCCGCCAGGCCGCCTCGAGCGCCACGCGCTTCTCGCGGACGTGCGCGAGCGCGGACTCCGCTTCGGCAACGTCGCTGCGCGCGTTCGCGAGCGTTTCGCGGGCGATCTTGAACTCGTCGCTCATGCGCCCGGCCTGCCCAGCATTTCCCTGGCGTGGATCGCGATGCGCACCGGCGCCTGGTACAGGATGTACGCCAGCGCGTCCGAGTTCACGCCACTGCCCCATTCCAGACGCGCATCCTCGTCGTGCTGATCCTGCTGCGTCGGCGGGACCGCGGCCGGGTTGATTCGCAATGGCTGGGTGCGCAGCGGCTTGATGCAGCTGGCGCCGGCTTCGAGCACGAGATCCCAGCCGAGATCGTTCCAGACACCGAGCTGATCGGCCGGCGCTGCGGACGTTTCATCGAAGCCGAAGCGCGGCTCGCCCGGCCGTTCCTTGATCACGAAGAACCAGCCCGCGGAGTCGGTGGCCAGATCACCGCCGCGCGCCTCGTCGAGCGTTAGATCGAAACCCAGCATGTTGATGTCGGGCTCGAGCTTGGCGCCGTAGAGCGGCGTGCGCATCACGTCGCGCGTGGGATTGTTCTCATCCGCCAGCGGCCGAAGCACTCGCGGCTTCGCGAGGTCGACATTGTTCTGTTCATCGCGCGCCCAATCCGCGGCCTGTGCATACACCACGACGTTCGGATAGCGGCGCAGCAGTTCGCCGCGGATCACGAGGACCGCCTCCTCCTTCTTCGTGCCGGCCAGTTCGCTCGCGTCGTGCGCGCCCAGCTTCGAGGTGCGCGACCACAGGTGCAGCGGCGGAATGTCGCGCAGGCTCTCCTTGCGCGCATCGGGGTCGCCGGTGCCCGTGTCCAGCACGCTGGAGACATCCCAGAACTGGCGGAAATAGCTGCCGCGCTGATCGGTGGGATATTCCCGCCACAAGAGCTCGCGGCTGAACTCGTGGTTGAGGCCGACCATGTACGACTCGATGAACTTCTGATTCGTCTCCAGCAAGGTGACGCTGTTGCTTTCGACCTTGTTGATGTTGGGGACCAGCAGCTCGGAGGACAGCGCCGCCAGCGGCTGATACATGGGCATGTCGAAGACTGGATAGGCCTTCACCTCGTCGAACACCTCGGGTTCGGCGGCCTGCGCGGCGATGCGCGGCGGCACGTGCACGATGCCGCGCGCGCGCAGCGGGAAGGTGCGCTGGGGATCGAGAGCGGCCACGGTCGTAGCGGCCGCGGCGACCAGGCCCAGCGGCGCGCGCACCGGACCATTCTCGCCGACCGCATCCGCGGCAACGCTTGCCTCCAGCAACACGGCGACATCGGCGAGGCCGGTCTTGAATCGCGAGGCTTCGGGGCTGTCCACGCCGTTGTCGGTCAGGGTGATGGCCGGCGCCGTGCCCGGCGACGCCCACGTGAAATCGGGACTGTCGGGCAGCTCCGCGACCGCGGCGCCGCCCTGGCCCGTCTCGCTGATGCCGGCCGCGCGCTCGGCGGCCCCGCGTCGCTGGTAGAGGAACGCGCTGGCAGCGGTTCCGAGAACCAGCACCGCGATCGCCGCGATGGCTCCGAATCCGAACAGCCACAGCAGGAGCGCGATCAGGAGTGCGAGCAGCAACGGCAGCGCGACGATCCACGGCGCGCGCAGCAGCAGCCGCCCAAGCCAGAGCGAGCCCACGGCGCGCTCCACCGCCTTGTCGGCCAGCGCATTGATGGTGGCAACACCCGGCGGCGTGGTCTTCGGCGGCGCGAGCTCGAGCTCACCTCGATCGACGCGGCTGAGGATGGCGCCCGAGCTGCCGGCAGTGCCGAGCTTCGCGATGCGCGCGATGCGCGCGCGCGGGCGAAT
>JBEOKH010000140.1:0-1877 GCA_040275625.1 Thauera sp.
CCATGATCGCTTTCAGGTACGGCGTGCGGCTCGTGCGCCAGCGGCCCGGTTCGGCTGAAGCCTTGCTGGAGAGCATCCGGTGGCGGTCGGACCACTCGGACACGGTGAGCAGCGGGTCGGGCAGCAGCCCTTCGCGCCAGGCCCGTTCGATGTCCAGCGTGCCGTCGTAGTCGAATTCAAGCATCAGTCCACCCGCGGGCGAACCTCGCCCAACTCCAGCAAGTGTTCCCGCACGGCGGCTTCCAACGCGACGTGCAACGTGTGGGCGTCGACGCCGAGTTGCGACGCCATCTGCGCGGAAACTCGCGCCGGCCAGTTGAGCCAGGCATCGCGCTCGGCACGGGCCAGCTTGAAGACCTGGGCGATGGCCTGCGCGCGGTCGACCAGATCGCCCTTGAGCTGGGCCAGGCGCACCTTGTTGGTCTGGGCCTTGACCACCTCGTTGACCGTACGCGCCTGCAGCAAGGACGTGCCACCGGTGTGGAAGGCCGGGGTAACGGGTTCGCTGGCGGGCTCCTTGACGGCGACCGTCTCAGCGCGCCGCGCGGTGCCCTCGCGAGGCGAGTCGGAGTTCTTCGCCCAGTCCCGGTCGGCGCGCTCGGGATCGATCGTGCCATCGGCCTCCGGGGTGATCCGCCCGGCACGGATGGCCTTGTGGACGGCGGTGTCCGAGACTCCACGGTGCCGGGCGTAGGCGCGAATCGACAGCCCCATCATCGTCCTCAAGCGTTGGCGCGGTTCTCCATCAGAAAACGCTTGGCTTCTGTTTCGAACAGCGCGTTCATGTGTTCGTCATCAACCACCACCGAGGAGCACACCATGGCACACCAAATCGACTTCACCACCGGCCAGGCCGCCATCGCCTACGCCACCGGCACCGAAACTCCCTGGCACGGCCTGGGACAGACCGTCGACCCGCACGCGCCGGTCGAGGTCTGGCAGAAAGCTGCCCAACTCGAATGGCAGGCGCTACGCGCCGAGGTCCAGTTCGACAGCAGCGTCACCGGTGCCCGCGAGACCTACGCCGACAAGCACGTGCTGTACCGCAGCGACTGCGGCGCCCCCTTGTCGGTGGTCTCGTCGGACTACCGGGTGGTCCAGCCCGCGGACATCCTCAACTTCTTTGGCGAGCTGGCGGAAGCGAAACAGTTCAGCATCGAAACGGTTGGCGCTCTGATGGCTGGCCGGCGCATCTGGGCCCTGGGACGCGTCGGCGACAACGCCCGCATCCTCGACGACGAGGTCGCGCCCTACTTGCTGCTCGCCACCTCCTACGACGGCACCATGGCCACCGTCGCCCGGTTCACGACGGTCCGCGTCGTCTGCAACAACACGCTGCAGGCCTGCCTGCGCAACGCCTCGTCGCAGAAGCAGGTGACCATCTCGCACCAGGCGATCTTCGATCCCAAGGAAGTCCGGGCGGATCTCGGCATCGCGCTCGATGCCTGGGACGAGTTCCAGCAGAAGGCCGGGCTGATGGCCCAACGGAAACTGACCGACCTCGAAACCGATGGCTGGCTGCAGGACCTCTTCCAGCCCTTCATGCCCTACGGCCAGACCTACTCGCCGGACCAGGTCAGGAAGTCCAAGGGCTACCGTCGCATCCTCGACCTCTTCGCCGGCGAGATGATCGGCGGCAACCAGGACGCCACCGACCGGACGCTTTGGGGTCTGCTGAACGCCACCACCGAGTACATCGACCACGAGAAGGGCCGGATGCGCGACAACCGCCTGAACGCTGCCTGGTTTGGCCCGGGCGCCCGCTTCAAGGATCACGCCTTCGCCCTCGCCGAGAAGCTCGTCGCGTAGCCCGCCACCAGAAGCCAAGCAGAAGACGCTTGGCTTCTGCCGCGAACAGCGCGTCCATACGCACGTCA
>JBEOKH010000141.1:0-5434 GCA_040275625.1 Thauera sp.
AGGACTGACCCATGCTCGCCAACATCCTGCTGCTGGTCACCGACACCGCCGGCGGCTTCCTCACCCTGATGCTGCTCGCGCGCTTCTACATGCAGTGGCAGCGCATCTCGTTCCGCAACCAGCTCGGCCAGTTCGTGGTCAGCACCACCGACTGGATCGTGCGTCCGCTGCGCCGCTTCGTCCCCGGCTTGTTCGGCCTCGACATGGCGAGCCTGCTTCCGGCCTGGGTGGTGCAGGTGCTGCTGGTGGTGTTCGAACTCAGCGTGCGTGGCGCGGTGTTCAGCGGCAACACCGCGGCGGTGATCGCGGGGTTGGCGGGGGTGGGCCTGATCGAGCTGCTCCGCATGATGGTCTATCTGCTGTTCGCGGTCGTGCTCGGCTCGGCGGTGCTGTCGTGGGTGAGCCCCCATTCGCCGCTCGCCCCGCTGCTCAATGCGATCGCGGCGCCCTTCCTGCGTCCATTCCGGAGGGTGGTGCCCACCATCGCCAGCGTCGACCTGTCGCCGCTGGTGCTGCTGCTGGTGCTGCAGATCGTGCTGATGGTGCTCGCCGGCGCGCGCAACGGCTTTGCGCCGCTGCTGTTCGTGGGCTGAGCGCCAAGGCTGAGTCAGGGGGCTGAGCGCGGGGCACGCGTTCAGCCCACGTTCTGCAGCGCGCGCTCCCAGTCGATGACGACCTCGGGCAAAACGCCGACGGCCAGCGTTTCCTTGAGCTCGTAGATATCCGGCGCGCCGAAGGCGCCGTCCTGCAGGCGATACACGGTGACGACGCGGTCGACCGGGTGCACCAGCCAGTATTCGCGCACCCCTGCGCGCGCGTAGAGCCGGCGCTTGAGGATGAGGTCGTGGCCAGCGGTCGAGGGCGAGAGCACCTCCACCACCCAGTCGGGCGCGCCGCGGCAGCCGCGCTCGTCGAGCTTGCGGCGATCGCATACCACCACCAGGTCGGGCTGCACCACGGTGTCCACCTCGCCGTCGGCCTCGTTGGCGTGCGGCAGGCGCACGTCGAAGGGGGCGATGAAGGGGCGGCAGGGTTTGCCGTTGAGGGCGTTGGCCGCCTCGCGATAGATTGCGCCCAGGAGTTCCTGATGCACGCGCAACGGCGCGGGCGACATCGCATGGGCGACGCCGTCGGGCGCCGGCGATATCGGGTAGGCAATGCCGTCGATCAACTCATAACGCACGTCTTCCGGCCAGGTGAGGTAGTCGGCGTAGGTGTAGCGGGTGTTCGCGTTGCGAAGAGCCAGGCCCATGGCGTTGTCCTCGAGTGCAGCGGGGGAGCGGCCAAAGTATAGTCCGCGCTGCCCTGTTCGCGGGCAAGCCCGCTCCCTCAGCGCGTCGGCTTAGCCGCCGAACCTCAGCCCTTGAGCCTCAGACCTTGAACTTCAGGCTCAGCCCTCGTACATCACCTGGCCCTCGACCAGCGTGTAGCGCACCTTCCCCGGCAGTTCCATGCCGAGGAAAGGCGTGTTCTTGCCCTGGCTCTTGAGGCCCTCGCGGGTGACGGTGACGTGGGTGTCCGGGTCGAACACGCACACGTCGGCACGTGCGCCCACCGCCAGGTGGCCGGCCTTGGTGATGCCGACGATCTTCGCCGCATCGGAGGTGATGCGGGCCAGACCGTCCAGCAGCGACAGCCCGGCGCGGTCCGCCCACTTCAGCGTCAGCGGCAGCAGCAGCTCGAGGCCGGTGGCGCCGGGCTCCGACTCCGAGAACGGGGTCTGCTTGCCGTCGTCGTCCACCGGGGTGTGGTCCGAGCACAGCGCGTTGATGCGGCCCTCGGCCAGGCCCCGGGCGAGCGCCTCGCGGTCGCGCTGGCTGCGCAGCGGCGGGATCAGGTGGCAGTTGGGGTCGAAGTAGCCGATGTCCATGTCGCACAGATGCACATGGTTGATCGACACGTCGCAGGTCACGTCCATGCCGTCGGCGCGCGCCTGGTCGATCAGCGCAAGCCCGGCGGCGGACGACAGGCGGGTGATGTGCAGGCGGGCGCCGGTGGTGCGTGCGAGTTCGAGATAGGTGAACAGCGCCACCGTCTCGGCGGCAACCGGGATGCCCGACAGGCCGAGGCGGGTCGCCACCTCGCCGTCGTGGGCGTGGCCCACGCCCGACAGGAAGGGCGCCAGCGGCTGCAGCCAGACACGGAAGCCGAACGTGGCGGCGTACTGCAGCGCGCGCATCAGCACGGTGTTGTCCACCACCGGCACGTTGGCCTGTGAGAAGGCGACGCAGCCGGCTTCGACCAGCTCGGCCATCTCCGACAGGCGCTCGCCCTTGAGGCCGATGGTGAGCGCGCCGACCGGATAGATGTGGGCGCGGTTCAGCTTCTTGGCGCGGTAGGTCAGCATCTCGACCAGGCCGGGCTCGTCGAGCGCCGGGTCGGTGTCGGGCGGGATCGCCAGGCTGGTGACGCCGCCGGCCATCGCCGCGTCCATCTCGGACTCGAGCGTGGCGCGGTACTCGAAGCCGGGCTCGCGCAGGCGCGCGGCGAGGTCGATGAAGCCGGGGGCGACGACCAGCCCGCTGGCGTCGATCGTGCGCTCGGCGGTGAAGCCCTCGGGCGCCGTGCCCAGCGCGACGATCTTGCCGCCGGCGACATAGACGTCTTGCACCGCGTCGGTGCGATGGGCCGGATCGACGACGCGGCCGTTGGAAATGAGGATGTTCATGCGTGAATCCTTGTGCCTGTGCTGTCCGCGGCTTCAGTGGCTGCCGAGCATGCTCATCACCGCCATGCGCACGGCGATGCCGAAGGTGACCTGGGGCAGGATGACCGCCTGCGCGCCGTCGGCCACCGCCGAATCGATCTCGACCCCGCGGTTCATCGGCCCGGGGTGCATCACGATCGCGTCGGGCTTGGCGAGCGCCAGCTTCTCGGCGGTGAGGCCCCAGATCTTGTAGTACTCCTGCGGTGTGGGCAGCAGCGCGCCGTTCATGCGTTCGTTCTGCAGGCGCAGCATCATCACCACGTCCACGCCCCTGAGGCCTGCTGCCATGTCGTGGAAGACACGCACGCCGAGCTTCTCGACCTCGGTCGGCAGCAGGGTCTTGGGGCCGATCACGCGCACTTCGGGCACGCCGAGCGTGGTCAGCGCGGCGATCTGGCTGCGCGCCACGCGCGAGTGCAGCACGTCGCCGACGATCGCCACCGTCAGGTTGGAGAAGTCGTGCTTGAAATGGCGGATGGTGTACATGTCGAGCAGGCCCTGCGTCGGGTGCGCATGGCGACCGTCGCCGGCATTGACCACGCGGATGTGGTCGCGTCCGGTGTTGTGCAGATGCTGGGCGATCAGCATCGGCGCGCCGCTGGCGGCGTGGCGCACGACGAACATGTCGGCCTGCATCGCGCACAGGTTGTCGACGGTGTCGAGCAGGCTCTCGCCCTTGGCGGCCGAGCTGGTGTTGATGTTGAGGTTCACCACGTCGGCCGACAGGCGCTTGGCGGCGATCTCGAAGGTGGTGCGGGTGCGCGTGGAGTTCTCGAAGAACAGGTTGAACACGCTCTTGCCGCGCAGCAGCGGCAGCTTCTTGACCTCGCGCTCGGCCACTTCGGTGAAGGGCGCGGCGGTGTCGAGGATGGCGGTGAGGATGTCGCGCGGCAGACCGTCGAGCGTGAGCAGGTGCTGCAGTTCGCCGTGCTTGTTGAGCTGGGGATGGCGCATCGGGCGTGCCTCGGTGTCAGCGTGCGGCCGCTTCGGCCTGGGTGAGCTTGAAGGTGAAGTGGCCGTCCTCGTCGCGCTGCAGTTCGAGGTTCTGCGTGCGCGGCAGGGATTCGGCGAGGGTGTGGGCGCAGTAGCGCGCCGCAACCGGCAGCTCGCGTCCGCCGCGGTCGACCAGCACCGCGAGCTCGACCACGCCGGGGCGGCCGAAGTCGAACAGCTCGTTGAGCGCGGCGCGGGTCGTGCGGCCGGTAAACAGCACATCGTCCACCAGGATCACATGCGCACCGTCCACGTCGAACGGGATCTCGGTGCGCTGCGGCTTGGCGTGCAGGCCCTTGCTGCCATAGTCGTCGCGGTAGAAGGAGACGTCGATCGCGCCCAGCGGCTGGGTGATGCCGAGCTCGGCGTGCAGGCGCTCGGCCAGCCACAGGCCGCCGGTGTAGATGCCCACCAGCGCGGTGGCGGGGGTGACGTGGGGGCGGATCTGCCCGGCGAGCTGCCGGCACAGGGCTTCGGCATCAAGGTCTTTCATGGCGTGGTGTGTCCAGGAAGGTTTGCAGGATGATGCGGGCGGCTTCGGCGTCGACCATTGCCTTGCGCTCGCGCCAGTCCTTGAGGCCGGCGCTGGCGAGCCCGGCGTCGGCGGCGACCGAGGACAGGCGCTCGTCGGCGGTGAACACCGGCAGGCCGAAGCGGCCGTGGAGCTGGTTGGCGAAGCGACGGCAGCGCGCGGTGAGTTGGTGCCCGGTGCCGTCGAGGTGGGTGGGCAGGCCGACCACCAGGGCAAGCGGGCGCCATTCGGCGATCAGCGCGGCGATGGCCTTGAAGCGGGCGTCGTTCGATTCGTCGTGCAGCGTGGTGAGGACGCTGGTCTGGCCGGTTTCGAGTTCGCCAGTGGCGATGCCGATGCGGGCGAGGCCGAAGTCGAAGCCGAGCAGGGTGCCGCGGGCGGGCAGGGCAGGGGGGGAGGTCGTGGCAGACGATGCGGCCGAGGCGCTTGCGATGGCTTCCGCCGCATGTCGCCGGCTGGCCGCATGGTCCGCAGGGGCGTGGTCTGCAGGCTGGGCGGCGGGCGCCGCGTCAGGCATGCCCGGCGACCTCGCTGAGGTTGGTGAAATCCACACCGAGCTTCTGCATGGCGGCCACCAGACGTTCTTCGGGTGGCAGCTCGAAGATGATCGCCATGTCGGCGGGTACCGTCAGCCAAGCGTTGTCGAGCAGTTCCTGCTCGAGCTGGCCGGCGGCCCAGCCGGCGTAGCCCAGCGTCACCAGTACCTCGCGGGGCTCGCCGCTGGCACCGATGGCCTGCAGTACGTCCCGGCTGCTGGTGAGGCCGATGTCGTCGCTGACCTTGAGCGTGGAGTGCCAGTCTCCGAGCGGGCGGTGGAGCACGAAGCCGCGATCGGTCTGCACCGGGCCGCCGAAATAGACTGGCTGGGCAGCGAAGCCTTCGACCTCGAGCGGCACTTCGATGCGCTCGAACAACGTCGCCAGGCTCATGTCGATCGGCCGGTTAACGATGACGCCGAGCGCACCCTGCTCGTTGTGCTCGGCGATATAGGTCAACGTGCGCGCGAAATGAGGATCGACCATGTTGGGCATGGCGATCAGGAAGTGATGCGTGAAGTTGGCCGTGGGCGTTTCCATGCGCGGCATTTTACGCCGATCGACCGGGTTCTTGGCGTGGCGCGTGTGCTGCGTGTGCGTGGTGGTGCGGGCGCGGCCTGGCGCTGGCGAGGGCTGGCTTGCCCTAACGGTGTTTGGGGTTGCGTC
>JBEOKH010000142.1:0-12813 GCA_040275625.1 Thauera sp.
ATTGTTCCGCGTGGGCGCGGGCGGAAAAAGAACGCCGCTCAGTGACCGGTTACGACCTTCGGTTGGTGGTTGCGCACGATCCCGCGGCGGCCGCCACCAAGACCGAGCAGCGCAACGAACGCATCGACGCGCTGATCCGCCAGGCGGACCAATGGACGGGCAAGCTCACCGAACAGGATGAAGGCGTGAAGCACCGGGGGCGCAAGCTCTCGGACAGTGGCGCCAAGGCGCGCTTCTACCATGCGGTCAGCGAAGCGCACCTGTCGCGCATCATCAAGGTGGATCTGGGTGAGGAGCTCTTCAGCTACCACATCGACGACAAGGCGAAGCGTCTTGCCGAAATTCGCTCAGCGCCGACAAGGCCTACGATACCGACGCCATCATCGACTATCTGGCCACCAACGACATCAAAACGGTGATTCCGCCACGCAGTCATCGCCTCGTCCAGCGCCCAATTGATCGACATCAGTATAAGAACCGCAACTTCATCGAGCGCTTCTTCTGCCGCAGCAAGCAATTCCGACGCATCGCCACCCGCTACGACAAGCTTGCCGAACGATTCGCCTCCTTCATCGCACTATGCGCCGCCGTCATATGGCTTGCTTGATTGTCAACAGACTCTAGAGAAGAACGTCACCAACTGGACCCTGTCCGTCCAACGCCTGCGCTTCACCGTCACCTGCCGGGTGGCCTATCGCAGCGTCGTGCGGCACGTGATGAAGCTGTTGCGGCGGGCGGTCGACGAACATCCGCGGATCCGGCACGACGCACTGCCGGATGTGTTCATCCAGCAGTTTTGCGACAGCGCGTTCGAGTTCCGCACCGACTTCTGGCTCGACATCCGCCAGGAACCGAATTGGCTGCGGGTCATGAGCGAGGTGCGGGTGCGCATCGACGAGCTGTTCCGCGAGGCCGGCATCGTGTTCGCGCTCCCACAGCGCGATCTCCATGTCGACGTCGTGGCGCCGGTCCGCGTCGAGGGAACGGATCCGGCGGCGCAAACCGGCCACGAAGGCGCGACCTTCGGCGCAACCCGCACCACCATACCGTCCGCCTTATGTCGGAACCAAGGCCGAGGCAAGCTTTCCAACCGCCGCGGCACCTCCTATGATGATTCATACATGGTCGCCGTCCGCCGCGGGCGACCATGCCACCACCACCTGACGGATTTCCCACCGCAAACCTACCGCCGCGCCCACCACCTGGCGGCGGGAGGCTTCATCGACGCCACCACAGGAACTGACACTATGCGCACCCGACTGCTCACCGCCGCCGCCCTCGCCGTCACCGTCGGCCTTGCCGCCTGCACCCACATGCCGGCGGCCGAAACCCGCCATTCCGGCTTCCTCGGCGACTACAGCCGGCTGGTGAACGATCCGGTCTGGCCGAACAGCGAATACTGGGTCAAGCCGGGCCTGAAGGCCGCCCAGCAGTACGACAAGGTGGTTCGGCTGGAGCCGGCGGTGTTCCATGCCAATGAAGCAACGGCGCGTGCGACAGCCTCCCGCACGCCGGAAATCGAGCAGATGCTGAGCTATCTGAACCAGGCCCTGCGCCGCGAACTGAGCGCCGGCGGATACCGCGTGGTGAGCGCACCGCAGCCGCGCAGCATGCGCATCCGCCCGGCGGTGACCGGGCTCGCGCGCACCGAGGCCGACCCTTCGGCGATGGAATACATCCCGATCGGCTTCGTGATCGGCCAGGCGACCCGCGCCGGCGGCATGCGCGACGAGTCGCTGCGGATCTTCTTCGAGACCGAAGTGCGCGACGGCGAGACCGACGAGTTGCTCGCGCAGTCGGTGAGCGCGGCGACCGGCGGCGGTGTCGCCCCCGCGGCCAAGGTTGCGCTGAAGGACACCTACCCGGCGCTCGACGCCTGGGCCAAACAGGTGCGCGAACGCCTCGACCACAGCCGCAGCCAGTAAGGGAGCGGGCCCCCGTAATTTGGACAGCCGGATAAGTGGTCGCCTTGCCCCAGCGATGGGCGCATCAGCGGCCCTGATCCGGATCACGGGGAGGCCCGTATCGCAGATCGGCTGATCTTCGATCGACCGGCGAATCATCAGCCTGAAGTTCCTCCCCCGCAAACCCGCACTTTCCCTGTAACGATGCGGGATTGAGCGTCTTTGCGGGATTCGGGTTCTGTCTACGGGGAGAGGGCTTCGACCAGAGTCTGTTGATAATCAACAGCATTGAAAGTGCCCATGGCATCTCCGTTTGGTCCGTGTGTGGTTGCGTGATGATCAGTTCGAGCGGATTGAGGCCCTGTTGCCTGGCAAGGTAAGCGATCCGGGCTGCACCGCGGCCAATAACCGGCTGTTTGTCGAAGCCGTACTGTGGATCGCACGCACCGGCAGCCCATGGCGCGACCTGCCAGCCGAATTCGGTCCCTGGAACAGCGTTTATCGACGCTTTGTCCGCACCGGCGGTCAAGCCGGCGATAGCCCGCAGACGCTGCCTCTGCTCCAAGGGGTTCGCTCAGCGCCGACAAGGCCTACGATACCGACGCCATCATCGACTATCTGGCCACCAACGACATCAAAACGGTGATTCCGCCACGCAGTCATCGCCTCGTCCAGCGCCCAATTGATCGACATCAGTATAAGAACCGCAACTTCATCGAGCGCTTCTTCTGCCGCAGCAAGCAATTCCGACGCATCGCCACCCGCTACGACAAGCTTGCCGAACGATTCGCCTCCTTCATCGCACTATGCGCCGCCGTCATATGGCTTGCTTGATTGTCAACAGACTCTAGGCCGGCGGCTGCATCTGGAACTCGAGGTGGCCTAGGGGTTCCTGCGCAGGCAGCGGCGTACAGCAAGAACGATCCCTGATCGTCGATAACACCCTCCGCCGGGAACCATCCCCCCCTGGACATGAGTCCGAGCCCGATCCCCGCCTAAAATGGCGGCTCACGTCTCCGCCTCCCGCCCCATGTCCGTCTCCGACACCCGCTACACCGCGGTCGACGCCCCCGCCTCGATCGCCGACGCCATCCGCATCCGTGGTGCGCGCCAGAACAACCTGCGCAACCTCTCGCTCGACCTGCCGCTGAACCGCCTGACCGTGGTCACCGGCGTGTCCGGCTCGGGCAAGTCCTCGCTGGTGTTCGACACGCTGTACGCCGAGGGCCAGCGCCGCTACGTCGAGACCTTCTCGCCCTACGCACGCCAGTTCCTCGACCGCATGGACAAGCCGCAGGTGGACCGGATCGAGGGCGTGCCGCCGGCGATCGCGATCGACCAGACCAACCCGGTGCGCACCTCGCGCTCGACGGTGGGCACGATGACCGAGCTCGCCGACCACTTCAAGCTGCTGTACGCGCGCGCGGCGCACCTGCACTGCCGTTGCTGCGGCAAGCCGGTGCGGCGCGATTCGGCGGTCAGCATCGCCGCCGATCTGCGCGCGCGCGCGGTGGCCGCGGGGGATCCGCGCCTGGTGGTGTGCTTTCCGGTGCCGGTGCCGTCGAGCTTCAGCGAGGAGGAGGTGACCGGCCTGCTCGCCGCGCAGGGCTACACCCGCATCCAGGAGCGGCTCGTCGGGGCCGGCGCCGAGGCGCAGGACGTGCTGCAGGTGGTGCAGGACCGCTTCCGCGCGTCGAACGCCGAGGATGCGCGCCTGGCCGAGGCGCTGGAGGCGGCGCTGCAGCGCGGCCATGGCCGGCTTGCGGTGTATGCGTCCGGTGAAGGGGTGAAGTCGGAGTCGAAGGATGGGGCACCCGGCGAGGCGGTGTGGCGCTATTCCTCCGGGCTGCATTGCGCGGACTGCGACATCCACTATTCGGAGGCCACTCCCGGCCTGTTCTCGTTCAACTCGCCGATCGGCGCCTGCGAGACCTGTCGCGGCTTCGGGCGGGTGATCGGGGTGGATTTCGGCCTGGTCATTCCCGACGAGTCGAAGACGCTCGCCGAAGGTGCGATCAAGCCCTGGCAGACCGAGAGCTATAAGGAATGCCAGCAGGACCTGGCGAAGATGGCGAAGAAGGATGGCGTGGCGATGGACATCCCGGTGCGCGACCTGCCGCCGGAGCATCGCCAGTGGCTGCTCGAGGGCGACCCGAAGTGGAAGAACTGGGACAGCTCGTGGCCGCGCTACTGGTACGGCGTGCGCCACTTCTTCGACTGGCTGGAGACCAAGGCCTACAAGATGCATATCCGCGTGCTGCTGTCGCGCTACCGCAGCTACACGGAGTGCCCGGCCTGTCACGGTGCGCGGTTGAAACCCGACGCCCTGCTCTGGCGCCTGCCGATCAGTGCGCAGGCCCCCTGCAGGAGCGGCGGCAGCCGCGAATACGGCGGTTTCGGAAGCGCGATCGTCTTCGAAGGCACATTCGCGGCTGCCGCCGCTCCTGCAGGGGAGGCCTCGACCGTCGGGGGCGAGGCCAACGTTGGCGGGGCAGCCGGGGTGTCGGTTGCGGGCGCGCCTGGCCTCGCCGTCCACGAGCTGATGGCCCTGCCGGTCGATCGCATCCGCGAGGCCATCGCGGCGCTCGCGCTGCCTGGCGCGGCGGACGAGGCTACCGAGTTGGTGCTGGGCGAGATCCGCAGCCGGCTAACCTACCTCGCCGACGTCGGCCTCGGCTACCTGACGCTGGACCGCCAGTCGCGCACGCTGTCGGGCGGCGAGGTGCAGCGCATCAACCTGACCACCGCGCTCGGCACGTCGTTGGTGAATACCCTGTTCGTGCTCGACGAGCCCTCGATCGGCCTGCATCCGCGCGACATCGGCCGCATTCTCGGGGTGATGACGCGGCTGCGCGACGCCGGCAACACGCTGGTGGTGGTGGAGCACGACCCGCAGGTGATGGTGGCCGCCGACGAGCTGCTCGAGATCGGCCCCGGCCCGGGCGAGCGCGGCGGCAACATCGTCGCGCGCGGCACGCCGGCCGAGATCGCCGCCAACCCCGACTCGGTCACCGGCCCCTGGCTGGCCGGCAAGAAGCGCATCGACGTCGACCGCCCGCCGCGTCCGGTGGACGCCGCCACGCCACGGCTGAAGCTGATCGGCGCGCGCCAGCACAACCTGCGCGACCTCACCGTGGACTTCCCGCTGCAGCGCATGACCTGCCTCACCGGCGTGTCCGGCTCGGGCAAGTCGACGCTGATCCAGGACGTGCTGTTCCCGGCGCTGGCCAAGCATTTCGGCGAAGCGACCGAATCGCCGGGGGTGTTCGATCGTCTCGAGAATGTGGATAACTTGCGCGGCGTGGTCATGGTGGACCAGTCGCCGATCGGCAAGAGCTCGCGCTCCAACCCGGTGAGCTACGTCGGCGCCTGGGACCCGATCCGCGCCCTCTACGCCGCCCTGCCCGAGGCCAAACAGCGCGGCTACACCCCCGGCACCTTCAGCTTCAACGCCGGCCACGGCCGCTGCCCCACCTGCACCGGTTCGGGTTTCGAGCATGTCGAGATGCAGTTCCTGTCCGACGTGTGGCTGCGCTGCCCGGACTGCGACGGCAAGCGTTATCGGCCGGAAGTGCTTGAATTGCAATGGAACGGCTTGTCGGTGGCGGACGTGCTGGAGCTGACGGTGCACGAGGCGCTGGACGTGTTCCGCGAGCATCCCAAGGTGCTCGCCGCGCTCGCGCCGCTGGCGGATGTCGGCCTCGACTACCTGCGCCTTGGCCAGCCGGTGCCGACGCTGTCGGGCGGCGAGGCGCAGCGCCTCAAGCTCGCTGGCCACCTCGCCGAGGCCGCGCAGCGCAAGCCTGTACGCAAAGCCAGTGCTGTGGATAAGTTTGGGGGTAAGGCTGGAGCAGTTGCCAGGCGTGCTGCGAAGAGCGCCGCAGATGAGCTCGCCGGGCGGGGTGCGGCGGGCGGGGTGTCGTGGCTGGCCGAACCGACCGAGCCCGGCCTTCTCTTCCTCTTCGACGAACCCACCACCGGCCTGCACTTCGAGGACGTCGCCACGCTGCTCGGCGCCTTCGACAAGCTGCTGCAGGCCGGGCATTCGCTGATCGTCATCGAGCACAACCTCGACGTGATCGCCGCATCCGACTGGATCATCGACCTCGGCCCCGAGGGCGGCGAAGGCGGCGGCGCGGTCGTGGTCGAAGGCCCGCCGGACGCGGTGCGCGCGCACGCGAGCTCGCACACCGGTGCTGCGCTGCGCGACTACGCCGAGGCGCTGAAGGAAATAGGGGACAGACCCCAATTTCGCGAAGGAAATCGGGGTCTGTCCCCTATTTCCGGTAGGAGCGGCGGCAGCCGCGAACTTGCCTCCGAGGACGATGGCGCTGCCGGAAGCGCCGGGTTCGCGGCTGCCGCCGCTCCTACAGGGGGGCTCGTTGCGGCGGAACCGCGGGTGGAATACCGTCCTGTCGCAGCGCCGGCGATCGAGATCCGCCACGCGCGCGAGCACAACCTCAAGAACGTCAGCCTGAAGATCCCGCGCGACCAGTTCACCGTGATCACCGGCCTCTCCGGCTCGGGCAAGTCCACGCTCGCCTTCGACATCGTCTTCGGCGAGGGTCAGCGCCGCTACCTGGAATCGCTCACCGCCTACGCCCGCCAGTTCGTGCAGCCGGCCAGCCGGCCCGACGTCGATGGCCTGTTCGGTATCCCGCCCACGGTGGCGATCGAGCAGCGCACCAGCCGCGGCGGGCGCAAGAGCACGGTGGCGACGCTGACCGAGATCCACCCCTTCCTGCGCCTGATGTACGTGAAGCTGGGCACGCAGTTCTGCCCCGACTGCGACGTGCCGGTGACGCCGCAGAGCTTCGAGGCCATCGTCGCGCAGGTCCAGCGCGAGCTGCGCGGCGCTTCGGTCGAGGTGCTGGCGCCGCTGGTGATCAACCGCAAAGGCCTGTACACCGACCTCGCCAAGTGGGCGCGCGGCAAGGGCCATGCGCAGTTGCGCGTCGACGGCGAATACCTGCCCACCAATAAGTGGCCGCGGCTCGACCGCTACAAGGAACACAACATCGAGCTGCCCACCGGCATGGTGGTGGTGCAGCCGGAGAGCGAAGCCACGCTGCGCGAGTTCGTGCGCCAGGCGCTGGACATCGGCAAGGGCGTGATCAAGGTGCTCGAGATCGGCAAGCTCGGCGCAGCGCCGATCACCTTCTCCACCCTGCGCGCCTGCCCGAGCTGCGGCACCGGCTTCCCCGAGCCGGACCCGCGCCTGTTCTCGTACAACGCCAAGCACGGCTGGTGTCCCAAGTGCTACGGCACCGGGCTGAAGACCGCGGCGCGCATCGAGGACCCGGACGCGCTCGACCTCGGCGATGCGGAAGAAGTAATCGTCGGCGACGAGCCCTGCCCCGCCTGCGAGGGCGCGCGCCTGAACCCGGTGGCGCGCGCGGTGCGCTTCCGCGCGCTGGGCCTGCATCAGCTCGCGGCGCAGGCGGTGGATAAGGCGGCCGGTTTCTTCGCTGATCTGGTGCTGAACGAGCGCGAGACCGATATCGCCCGTGATCTCGTCAGCGAGATCCGCGGGCGCTTGGCCTTCCTGCAGCACGTGGGCCTCGGCTACCTCGCGCTCGACCGCGCCGCGCCCACGCTGTCGGGCGGCGAGGCGCAGCGCATCCGCCTGGCGGCGCAGCTCGGCTCCAACCTGCGCGGCGTGTGCTACATCCTCGACGAGCCGACGATCGGCCTGCATCCGCGTGACAACCGGCTGCTGCTCGACACGCTGGAGGCCCTGCGCGACCGCGGCAACACCCTGCTGGTGGTCGAGCACGACGAGGACACCATCCGCCGCGCCGACCACGTCATCGACATCGGCCCCGGGGCCGGCGTGCGCGGCGGCCGGGTGGTTGCCGAGGGCACCATCGCCGACCTGCTGGCGGCGCCCGAATCGGCTACCGGCGAGTGCTTCCGCCACCCCCTGCAGCACCCGCTGCGCCCGCGCCGCGCGGTGCCGCTGGAGAACCCGGCGATCCGCATCGAGGGCGCCAAGCTGCACAACCTGCGCGAGGTCGACGTACGCATCCCGCTCGCCCGGCTTACCGTGGTGACCGGCGTGTCCGGCTCGGGCAAGTCCAGCCTGGCGCGCGACGTGATCCACGCCAACCTGCGCGCGCGCCTCGGCGACCCCGAGGCCACCCGCGCCCGCCGCCGCGGCCAGGCGCAGCCGGAGGCGGTCGACCAGCCCCTGGTCGGCTGCGCGGCGATGCCCGGCTGGCACCAGGTCGGGCGCGTGCTGGAGGTCGACCAGACCCCGATCGGCAAGACGCCGCGCTCCTGCCCGGCGACCTACGTCGGCTTCTGGGACGCGATCCGCAAGCTCTTCGCCGACACCTTCGACGCCCGCACCCGCGGCTGGAACGCCTCGCGCTTCTCCTTCAACACCGGCGCCGGCCGCTGCCCGGTATGCGACGGCGCCGGCCAGACCACCGTCGAGATGAGCTTCCTGCCCGACGTGAAGACGCCCTGCGAAGGCTGCGGCGGCGCGCGCTTCAACCCCGAGACGCTGTCGGTGCGCTGGAAGGACAGGACCGTGGCCGAGGTGCTGGCGATGCCGGTGGACGAGGCGGTGGACTTCTTCTCCGCCCACCCGGCGATCGCCCATCCGCTGCAGCTGCTGCAGGACGTCGGCCTCGGCTACCTGACCCTGGGCCAGCCCAGCCCGACGCTGTCGGGCGGCGAGGCGCAGCGCATCAAGCTGGTGACCGAGCTCGCCAAGGTGCGCCGCCGTCCGGGCGACGCGGAAGACACCGGCGGCGTGCCGCTGCCGGCGGACAAGCACAGCCTGTACGTGCTCGACGAGCCCACCGTGGGCCTGCACATGGCCGACGTCGACAAGCTGATCCACGTCCTCCACCGCCTGACCGACGCCGGCCACACCGTGCTGGTGATCGAGCACGACCTCGACGTGATGGCCGAGGCCGACTGGCTGATCGACCTCGGCCCGGAAGGCGGCGACGGCGGTGGCCGGGTGGTGGCCGAAGGCCCGCCGGAGGTGGCGATGGCGACGCCGGCATCGCACACCGGACGGCATCTGCGCGAGTTCCTGGCGCAGCGCAAGGGCCGATGATGCGGTGCAGCAGAGCCTGGGGGTGGGGTGGGGGTCTGTGATCGGGAATGTGCCCGCGGGGGCGTTGTGCGGGGCCAGGCGAAGGGTTCGCGGCTGCCGCCGCTCCTACAGAAAACCGCCGCGCCGGGGGGCGTGTAGGAGCGGCGGCAGCCGCGAACTTTCCCCCGCCGCCCGGCGGCACATTGCCAGGCACATGATGCGCAGCCTCGCGCTCATCCGGCGCGTGCTGCCGGGCACATGACGCATGGCTGCGCTGCGGCGATAATCGGCATGACCTCGTAGCGCGCGCCGCCCGACCTGGCACCGCTCCCCTCTTCGATCACGGAACACGCTCATGAACACACGCAACGTCCGCGTCTGGGACCTGCCCACCCGACTCTTCCACTGGCTGCTGGCGGTGCTCGTCGTCGCGGCCTACATCACCGGCCAGATCGGTGGCAGCTTCATCGAATGGCACGGCAAGGTCGGCATCGCCATCACCGGGCTGCTCGCCTTCCGCCTGGTGTGGGGGGTGATCGGCTCGACCTACGCTCGCTTCGCCGACTTCGTGCCCGGCCCCGCCCACCTGTGGGCGCACCTGCGCGGGCACTGGAGCGGCCTCGGCCACAATCCGCTCGGCGCGCTGTCGGTGCTCGTCCTGCTCGGGGTAATGCTCTACCAGGCGCTCACCGGCCTGTTCGCCAACGACGAGATCGCCTTCTCCGGCCCGCTGCGCGCGCTGGTGAGCAGCGAGACCAGCGACTGGCTGTCCGGCCTGCATCGGCAGAACTACTGGGCGATCATCGTGCTGGTGGGGCTGCACGTGTCCGCGGTGCTGTTCTACGCGCTGGTGAAGAGGAACAACCTGGTGCGGCCGATGATCACCGGCATCAAGGAAGTCGACGAAGCCGACGCCCAGCCCGCGCAGGGCGGGGGCGCGGTGCCCTTCATGATCGCGCTGGCGATCACCGCGGCTGTGCTCTACGTCGCCACCGGCAGCTTCATCGAACCGCCGCCGCCGCCACCGCCGGCGGCGTGGTGATGTGAAGGTCGAGCGACGCGCCGTGACGAAGCCCCTGTAGGAGCGGCGGAAGCCGCGAACCCGGCACCCGACCCATCGCGACGCGGATCCCGTGCGTACGCGTTCGCGCCTGCCGGCGCTCCTACAGGACCGGCGGCAGCCGCGAACCCTTGCGTAAAACAGCGAAGCCACCCCAGGGTGGCTTCGCTGTTTGAGCGCCTTACTCCTGACGCCTCACTCCATGCGGTACTTGTCGTGACAGGCCTTGCAGGTCTCGCCGGTCTCGCCGAAGGCCTTCTGCACCGCGGCCTTGTCACCGCTGGCGGCGACCTTGGCGAGGTTGGCGGCGGCGTTGTTGAAGTCGGTGGCGAGCTTGCCGACGTTCGGCATCTCCTGGAAGAACTCGGGCTTGACGCGGGTCTTCACGTTGCCGATGTCCTTCTCGGTGCCGGGGCCGTAGAGCGCGCCCATGCCCGAACCGGCGATGCCGGCGATGGCGTTGGCGGCGGCCTGGACCTGCTGGGCGTTGAACTCGCCTTCGACGTTGGCCTTGATCTTGCCCATGTTCCAGCTCATGAAGCTGTAGCCGGCCTGGCGGAACTTGATCTGGTCTTCCGGCTTGACCTGCGCCGAAGCGGCGGTGGCGAGGGTAAGGGAGATGATGCCGAGAGCGATCGCTTTTTTCATCGTGGACCTCCTGGGTCGGGGTTAAGGAAGGAGTCTGGCTTGTCGGAGAGTGCGCAGACCACGGCGTAGCCCGCCGGTTCCATCATCCGCGCGCGGGATTTAACGCCTTCGTCCTGAAGCATATATCAGATTCGATTGATATTCCGCCGTCAGGCGTGCCAGCCCGGCGCGCCCGGCAGGGCTGGGGATTGGCGCGTGTCGCCCTCCCGGCGCCGACAATTGTTCTCAAGCCCGGGCGTTCGCGGTCGTAAGCCAGGGTGATGCAACGGGTGCGACCCGCGCACGTCCGTGAGCCCGCCAATGCGAGAAAACAGATGCCGCGATTTTCCGATACTCCGATATGGCTGCGCCTGACCGGCGTGATCTGGCTGATGATGGTCGCCGCCTTCGGCAGCATGATCGTCTGGGAAACCCGGGTGAACCGCGACACGGCGATCGATCAGGCGAAGGACTTCGCTGCCACCGTCAACGAGATGACCATGGCCGGGCTGACCGGGATGATGATCACCGGCACGGTCACGCAGCGCGACGTCTTCCTCGACCAGATCAAGGAGCTCTCGGTGGTGCAGGATCTCGAGGTGATCCGCGGCGACGCGGTCAGTCGTGTCTTTGGCGACGGTGGCGTGAAAGCGCGTGAGCGCGACGCCGACGAGCGTATTGCCCTGGTCGAGGGGCGCAGCACGCTGCGGGTCGAGCACAACGCCGCGCATGGCGAACATCTGCGCGTGGTGATTCCTGCGCTGGCGTCGACGGACTGGCTCGGCAAGGACTGCATTGGCTGCCATCAGGTGCCCGCGGGCACGCCGCTGGGCGCGGTGTCGATGCGGATCTCGCTCGACAAGGCCAATGCGGCGGTGAGCGCGTTCCGCAAACAGAGCGTGATGTTCGCCGCGCTGCTGTCGATTCCGCTGATCGTCTTCATCTACCTCTTCATCAGCCGCTTCGTCACCCGCCCGCTGGCGCAGCTCAACGAGGGGCTCGCGCGCATTGCCGAGGGCGGCGGCGACCTGGGCCAGCAGTTGGCGGTGCGTGGACGCGACGAGATCGGGCGCACTGCACAAACCTTCAACGACATGATGGGCATGCTCGCGGGCCTTGTGCGCCAGGTGGGGGATTCGGCGAGTGCGGTCACCGGTGCGGCGCACACTCTCGCCGGCAAGGCCGAGTCGGTCGCCGAAAGCTCTCATCGCCAGAATGAAAGTTCGCTCAGTGCCGCGAACGCGGTGGATGGCCTGATGGACAGCATCTCGTCAATCGCCGAGCACGCCGAGCTGGTCCGCCAGCGTTCGCACGACAGCCTCGAGCGCTCGCGCGAGGGGCATCGCAGCCTGGAGCGCCTGGTCGGAGAGGTGGGCGAGGTCGAGGTCGCCGTGCGCCAGATGGGCGAGGCGGTGGTCGCCTTCGTCGATTCGACGCAGGCCATCACGCACATGACCAGCGAGGTGCGCGAAATCGCGGAGCAGACCAACCTGCTCGCGCTCAACGCCGCGATCGAGGCGGCGCGCGCCGGTGAACAGGGCCGGGGCTTCGCGGTGGTGGCCGACGAGGTGCGCAAGCTGGCCGAGAAATCCGCCCGTTCCGCCGGCGAGATCGACGCGATCACGCGTGAGGTCGGCCGCCGCTCGAGTTCGGTGCGTGGGGCGCTCGACGACGGCCTCGGCCACCTCGCGTCGAGCCGGGGCATGGCGGATGCGGTGATGCGGGTACTGGAGACCGCCAATTCGCTGGTGGGCGAGGTCGGTGAGGGTCTGGAGCGCATCGCCGAGGCCACCGGCGCGCAGCGCAGCGCGAGCGAGTCGGTGAACGCACGCATCGGCGAGATCGCCGGCATGGCGCGCAGCAACAATGATGCGCTCGAACACACGGTGCAGTCGGCGCGCACGCTCGGCGAACTCGCCGGGCGCCTGCAGGAGTCGGTGTCGCGCTTCCGGCTGTGAGGCGGTTGCAGGCAACGGACGAGGTCGCGCCGGGGGGGGGGGCGAGTTCGCGGCTTCCGCCGCTCCTACACGAAAACCGCGCGGCCCGGCGTTTCTGTAGGAGCGGCGGAAGCCGCGAACTCTCCAGGTAATCCGCGACGATGGACGCCCCCGTGAGACATCCATCGTGCAATTGCTCCGCTTGCCGCTTGCCGCTTGCCCGGGCGCCGGCAC
>JBEOKH010000143.1:0-3171 GCA_040275625.1 Thauera sp.
GCGCCAACCTACGCCAACAGCCCCCTTGCGTGGGTTTGAAATGAGAACTGCTGCGCCTATGCCGAGGCGCTCTTCCGCACGGCGAAGTACCGACCGGAATTCCCGGCACGGGGTTTCGAGAGCATCGACCAGGCACGCCTCTGGGGCAGCGACTTCGTACGCTGGTACAACACGGAGCACCGCCATAGCGGCATTCGCTACGTCACCCCAGAGCAACGTCATGCCGGCGACGATGAGCCTCTCTTGGCGGCCCGTCATTTGCTCTACCAAGCAGCGCGTGCGAAGAACCCAGCGCGCTGGAGTCGACAGACTCGGAACTGGTCGCCCATCGCTGCCGTAACGCTCAACCCGGAACGGGATGGCGTCGTGGCCGCGGTCACCTCTACCAGCAAGAGTATGCCATTGGCAGCATGAACTCAGACGACAACTATCTTGACATTTACCGCAAGCAGCTGGCCGGCGCGCGCGACGTCGAGGACTGGTAGCTCGCCCGCCAGTTCAGACCTCGTCGCGCTGAGCGCAGCGGCCGGCTTCAGCTGCGTCCCCTCGGCCAGATACAGAACGCCGACGCGTGCTTCGGCTGCTGACAGCGTTTCGGCGAGAAGCCGTGGCAACAGCTGGTCGAAATTCTGCTCGGCGGCTACCGCATGGTTGACATCGAGAAAGCGGCGGACGGTGCGCTTCATCGCCGCCATGGTTTCCGCCAGCTGATGGACTTCCTTGATCGTCAAGTCGACGGCGATTGGCTGTGAGAAGTCGAAGTGGCGAATTTTCTCGGCCTCGGCGGCCAGGCGGCCCAGCGAGCGTGAAATGCTGCGTGCGAGCGGCCAGGTGAAAGGAATCGTCAGCAGCAGGACGATCACGGTGGCGCTCGATGAGCAGCCGGGCACCGGCCGTCAGTTCGCTTTCGGGAACCGCGGTGACCATGAACAGAGGCTGCGTTTCGTCCAGCCTCAGGGAGCTTATCGACGCTCGCCACGCCGTCCCATCGATAGAAAGGCGCAGCGTCCGCGGTCTTTGTTCATGACCGCTTTTCTGCATTTCTCTCACGGCGGCCAGAAGCGGTAGCAGTGCCGGAACCTCCAATTCGTCCAGCCGTGCCAGCGACGGCCTGCCGTTGACCTGACCCCGTTGGCCGGGCGCACCAATCTGGAGACGTCTTCGTAGGCCAGTGCGTAGCCTTGCGAATCGACAATTACCAGCTCGTTGCCTGGCGTTGCCTTCTGTTTTGCCAGCGTCTGACCGAGGCTGTGCAGCAGGATATCCGCGCCGGCCACCACTTGCCCGCTGCCGACCTGCCTGGCCAGCGTGATACCGACCTGGCGGCTGGAAAAGAACAGGTAGGGCGGGGTCTTGATCTGCGCCGACGAGGCCGTCGCCTCGGTGAACCAGATTCGTTGCCGCGGATCATAGGCTGCGGCGTAGTCAGGCCGGTCATCTTCACGCAGCGTCTGCAGGGCAGCGTCGAGGTAGATGAAACGCCCGGGCGCTTGATCGCCGGCACGCTCGGTGCTTTGCACGACATAGGTTGCGCCGGGCGGAACGTTCGCCGCCTCGCTCTGCGCGCCCTGGCCGATAGGGCCGACGAGAAAGAAGTCGCCATTGGCGTTGCCGACGTACAGCGATGACAATGCCGAGGAACTGTCGAGCGCCTGCCGCAGGAATTGCAGGCTCTTCAGACGTTGCCACCTCGGCCGGTTCGACGATCCGTTGTATCGCCAGCTGCGCTTCACGGCTGATTCGCGTCGTCTGATCGGCAGCCGCCGCCTCCAGCAGTTCGCTGCTGAGTTTGTAGCCGATTCCCGCCAGTAACGCGCAGACGACCACGATCAAGGCGACAAAAAGCGTCGAGATGTGAATGTGGAGCGGGTAGCGATGGTGCATTGACCTGCCCTGTAAGCGGCGTCGGAATGGTCAAGGATAGCCCAGGAAAGCGCTCTTGCGCGTTCATTTCATCATCGGAGGGGCGACGTGCGCACCGCAGTTTACGTTCCTGGCGGCGCTTTTCGTGTGGGTGGTGGCTTGCCACCGCCGTTGCTTCGCCAAGGGAAAAATGCGCACGATGCGCGTTAGCCCGACGAGGCGTAAGCGGTTTGCGGCGAGCAAAAAAAAGCCGCGCTGTTGCGCGGCTTCCCGGCGATTGGATGGTCGCTCAGTGGAACTGTTCTTCCTCGGTCGAACCGGTCAGCGCGGTGACCGACGAGGTGCCGCCCTGAATCACTGTCGTCACGTCGTCGAAGTAGCCGGTGCCAACTTCCTGCTGGTGCGAGACGAAGCTGTAGCCGCGATCGCGCGCGGCGAATTCCGGTTCCTGGACTTTTTCGACGTAGGCAGTCATGCCGCGAGCGACGTAGTCCTGTGCCAGATCGAACATGTGATACCACATGTTGTGGATGCCGGCGAGGGTGATGAACTGGTACTTGTAGCCCATGGCGCCGAGTTCCTTCTGGAACCTGGCAATCGTCGCATCGTCGAGGTTCTTCTTCCAGTTGAACGACGGCGAGCAGTTGTAGGCCAGCATCTTGCCCGGGTGCTTGGCATGCACGGCGTCGGCGAACTGCCGTGCGAATTCGAGATCGGGCGTGCCGGTTTCGCACCACACGAGGTCAGCGTAGTCGGCGTAGGCGACTGCCCGCGAGATCGCTTGCTGGAGACCCTTCCTGGTCTTGTAGAAGCCTTCCGAAGTGCGCTCGCCGGTAACGAAGGGCTGGTCGTTGGCGTCGCAGTCGGAGGTCAGCAGGTCAGCTGCTTCAGCATCGGTACGGGCGATGACCAGAGTCGGAACACCGCAGACATCCGCAGCAAAGCGCGCGGCAATCAGCTTCTGTACGGCCTCTTGCGTCGGCACCAGGACCTTGCCACCCATGTGGCCGCACTTCTTGACCGATGCCAGCTGGTCTTCCCAATGCACGCCGGCAGCACCGGCGCGGATCATCGCTTTCATCAGTTCGAAAGCGTTCAGCACGCCGCCAAAACCGGCTTCGGCGTCGGCCACGATCGGCGCAAAGTAGTCGATGTAGCCCTTGTCGCCGGGGTTCAAATCCTTGGAGCACTGGATCTCGTCGGCACGGCGGAAAGAGTTGTTGATGCGCTCGACGACCTTCGGTACCGAATCCACCGGATACAGCGACTGGTCGGGGTACATCGCCGCGTAGGAGTTGTTGTCGGCGG
>JBEOKH010000144.1:0-2871 GCA_040275625.1 Thauera sp.
GAAGGCGACGCCGTAGTTCTTCTGACAGAAGCTGGCGATTTCGTCGGCTTCGCCGGGTTCCTGTGCACCGAACTGGTTGCACGGGAAGCCCAGCACCTCGAGGCCGCGCGGGTGATAGCGCTGGTAGATGTCCTCGAGGCCTTCGTACTGCGGCGTGAAGCCACAGTTGCTGGCCGTGTTGACGATCAGCAGAACCTTGCCGGCGTAGTCGGCAAGCGACTGAACGCCCCCTTCAAGGCGCTCGGCGGAGAACTCGTAGATCGGTGCGCTCATGGTCATCGTCTCCTGGAGAGTGGCGGAGTGGCGGAGTCTGAAAGTCGGTGGAGGAAGAGAAGTGTACCGAGAAATCGCCACCCGTGCGTACGCCTGCCCTGCGCTGTAACGCCCTTTGCTTGTTGCGACCTGGGCCATCCCTTCTTACCATTGGCTCATCCGGCAACTCTGAGAAGCGAAGTCGACCGATGAATAGCGCGAAAGTTGTTCCTGGTGCCGGGCGCCGAGTGCTTGTGGCGCAGCTCGTGGTGCTCGCACTGTTGCTCGGCGGTTGCGCCAGCAGGGCGGAAAACGGTGAGCCAGGGCACCGCTTCGGCGAGCGCTCGTGGGACAGCCTGCGTACGGAGATCCAGCTTGCCGAGCCGGCTGCCAACGAAGTGGTCGTGGTCATCAACAACAATGCCGCGCTGGGCAATCACGCCGGGATTTTCGCCGGTGAGCGCCTCAGCGATCCGGCCGGGAGCTACAAGAACGTGCGCGCCAGATCGCCCGATTGGCAGCGGGTCAGCCTTGCCGACTACGTTGCCTATCAAATGGACGATGGCCTGAGAATACAGATTTATCGCTTTACGCTATCCGAGCGGCAGTTTTCAGACGTCGTCGCGCGTCTGCCGGAGGCCGACAGCGCGCTGCCCCTGTTCTGTGGTGCGGCGGTACAGAACGCCCTTGCCGGCATCGGGCCTTTCGCGGGCATCGACGCGACCTGGTGGACCTCGCCGGCCGAGTTGGCGCGGCGACTCGAACCGCTGACCGGCGGCGCGAAGGCAGTCGGTGTCTGCCTGTGGCCCGATGGCCTGCCGTGTTGAGAAGCAAGCGTCAGGCGTCGCCGTGCCCGGCTTGAAGGCGGGCGACCCTGGCTCGGGCTGCCTGCCTCAGCTCGTCGCTTCTTCCTCCGCGTCCACCGCGTCGATCGGAATGCAGGAACAGAACAGGTGGCGGTCGCCATGAACGTCATCGACCCGATTGACGCTCGGCCAGAACTTGTTCTCGGCGACGTAGGGCAGGGGCAGGACGGCCCGCTGGCGGCTGTACGGTCGTTTCCAGTCACTGTCGACGATGTCGGCCTGGGTGTGTGGCGCATTCTTTAGCGGGTTGTCGTCGCTCGGCCAGTGGCCGAGTTCGATCTGGTGGATTTCTTCGCGGATGGCGATCATCGCGGCGATGAAGCGGTCGAGTTCGGCTTTCGACTCCGACTCGGTCGGCTCGACCATCATCGTTCCGGCCACCGGGAAGCTGACCGTCGGCGCGTGAAAACCGTAGTCCATCAGGCGCTTGGCAATGTCGGTCTCGGAAACGCCGGTGGCTGCCTTGAGCGGGCGGATGTCGAGGATGCATTCGTGCGCCACGCGGCCCTGGCTGCCGGTGTACAGCACCGGGTAGTGCTGGCGGAGGCGACTGGCGACGTAGTTGGCGTTGAGAATCGCGACCTGCGTTGCGCGCGTCAGTCCGCTGCCGCCCATCATGGCGATGTACATCCACGAGATCGGCAGGATCGACGCCGATCCCCAGGGGGCGGAAGCCACGGCGCCCTGGCCCTGGTGCGGTCCGCTGACTGGCTGCACGCTGTGGTTGGCCATGAACGGTGCCAGATGCGCCTTGACGCCGATCGGCCCCATCCCCGGACCGCCACCCCCGTGCGGGATGCAGAAGGTCTTGTGCAGGTTCATGTGGCTGACGTCGGCGCCGATCAGGGCCGGAGAGGTCAGGCCGACCTGGGCATTGAGGTTGGCCCCGTCCATGTAGACCTGGCCGCCATGGGCGTGCACGGTGGCGCAGATCTCCTGGACGGATTCCTCGAAGACGCCGTGCGTCGACGGATAGGTGATCATCAGGCAGGCGAGGGTGGCCGCGTGCTGCGCTGCCTTGGCAGCGAGGTCGCCGAGGTCGATGTTGCCCGAGTCGTCGCAATCGACGACGACCACGCGCATGCCGCACATCTGTGCCGTGGCCGGGTTGGTGCCGTGTGCCGAGCGCGGGATCAGGCAGACCTTGCGTTGCGTCTCGCCGCGGCTGGCGTGATAGCGCGCGATGGCCACCAGACCGGCGTATTCGCCCTGTGCGCCTGAATTGGGTTGCATGCAGATGGCGTCGAAACCGGTGATCACCTTGAGCCATTCCTCGAGTTCGCCAATCATCTGCAGGTAGCCTTCAGCCTGGTCGAGCGGCGCGAAGGGGTGGATGTCGGCGAACTGCGGCCAGGTGATCGGAATCATCTCGCTGGTGGCGTTGAGCTTCATGGTGCATGAGCCGAGCGAGATCATCGAGTGGTCGAGCGCCAGATCCTTGCTCTGCAGCTTCTTGAGATAGCGCAGCATCTCGTGTTCGGTGTGGTGGGTGTTGAACACCGGGTGCGTGAGGATGGCGTCGCTGCGCAGGAAGGCTGGCGGCAGGCCGGGGTCGTCGTGGCGCAGTTGCTCGTCGAGTGGTCCGAGGTCGGCGTTGATCCCGGCGAGGAGCTTGATCAGCGTGGCGATGTCGGCTTGCGATGTCTTTTCGTTGACCGCGATCCCGAGGATTCCGGGAGCGACCTGGCGCAGGTTGTAGCCGGCATCGATGGCGGCCTTGTAGGCGCTCAGGGCGTGCCCGCCAAGGTCGACG
>JBEOKH010000145.1:0-3200 GCA_040275625.1 Thauera sp.
ATCATTCACGAAGTACGTGCGATTCGCGAGCAGCACGCCGCCAGCTTGGATTTCAATCTCGACCGCATATTTGCTGATCTTCAGGCACGCCAGAACAAACACGCAGCGGAAGGGTGGACGATCATTCCCGCTCCTGCCGGTCCGCCACCAGAGCCTAACTTGGCATTGCAGCGGACTCGCTTCGCTCACCGCTGAACTTGACGGTCGACGTCAGCCTGGTCGCCCACCTGCTTTGCCAGGCGGTGCGGCTGCAGGCGACGTGCCGGCTCCTTGGAAAGTCAATCAATGCCGATTTCGATCGATGCCTGCGTCGCCCAGCACCAGGGTGACCGTCGCGAGCAGCAGGACCGGGTAGCTATCCTGCCGCACCCGCGCGGGGGGGGCGTCGCGCTGGCAGTACTGGCCGACGGGATGGGCGGCCACACCGGCGGGGTCCTTGCCGCACAGCAGGTGATCCACACCGCGCGCGATAATCTCGAGCGCTTTTCGGCGCGCACCGAATCAGCCCGAACTCTGCTGGAGTCGAGCATCAACGAAGCGCACATGCTGATCAAGGCTTCGCGCTTCATCAATGAGAAGGACCCGCACAGCACCGCCGTGATGATGCTGTTGCAGCCCGGCAAGGTCAGCTGGGCACACTGCGGCGACAGCCGCTTTTACCGTTTTCGGGGCGATAGCCTGATCTTTCGCAGCACCGATCATTCGTACGTCGCGCAACTGGTGGTGCAGGGCCGGGTGACGCCTGAGCAGGCTCTCGTCCATCCCCACCGCAACATCCTGCTGACCTCTCTGGGTGGCGTCGAAGCGCCCAAGATTGCTTTCGGCGAAGCCGATGAGCTGCAGGTGGGTGATACCTTCCTGCTCTGCTCGGACGGCCTGTGGGCCTATTTCACCGACCAGGAACTGGCGTGGGTGATCGACGGTGCGTCTTCGGCGCGCGAAGCATCCGAATTGCTGATCGGCCGGGCGCGGGCATTGGGCAATGGTGACGGCGACAATATCTCGATGGCCATCCTCAAGCTGGTTGAGGCGCCGGTTCCCGAGCAGGCCGCCGTCCCCGGCGCCGGTGTGTTGCTAGCGTCCCAGCCCGCCAAGTAGCGCCGCTACCGCGCGTCGCCGCTTGTGCGGGTGCTCGTGGCTGAGCGCCTTGCTGGCGTCCTCGCCGACTGCGGCGGCAACCGGATGCGGTTCGGTGCTTTGGTAGGGCTTGCTGAAATCGAAACCGTCGGCGGCGAGATGGCTGGGGCGCCGCCCGCCACCGTGGCTGCTCGTTCTGGCTCCATCCCGCGGCGCGCTGCGGCCCGGCGAGCGTTCGCCGCGCGCTGCCGGCGCGATCGGTGCTGGCGGTGGTGCCGCCGGCGGCCGGCGATGGCGCTTGTCGCCCGGCGGGTAGGTGTACTCGTATTCCGGCTCGAAGCCCGCCACGATCACCTGCTCGACCTTGATCCGGATCAGTTTCTCGATGTCGACCAGGTACTGCACCTCGCTCGCAGAGACCAGCGAAATCGCTGTTCCCGCCTTGCCCGCGCGGCCGGTACGGCCGATCCGGTGGATGTAGTCTTCCGGCGTGTGTGGTAGTTCAAAGTTGATCACGTGCGGCAGCTCGTCAATATCGAGGCCGCGCGCCGCAACGTCGGTAGCGACCAGCACCAGCACCGAACCATCCTTGAAAGCTTCCAGCGCCTTCAGACGTTCCAGTTGGGTCTTGTCGCCATGGATCGAGTCGGCGGCAATGCCGGCTCGCTGCAAGTCGCGCGCAAGTTTGTTGGTCTCGATCTTGGTACGGGTGAAGATCAGCACCTGATTGAAATCGGACGAGCGCAGCAGCTTGACCAGCAGGGCTCGTTTGGCGTCGCTGGCTACCGGATGGACGCGGTGGGTGATCGTGTCGGAAACGGTGTTGCGCTGGGCCACTTCGATCAGTTCGGGCGACTTGAGCATCCGGTCGGCGAGCCTCTTGATCTCTTCCGAGAAGGTCGCCGAGAAGAGCAGGCTCTGGCGTTGCTGCGGCAGCATGTTGATGATCCGCGTCACGTCGGGGATGAAGCCCATGTCCAGCATCCGGTCGGCCTCGTCGAGCACCAGCGCCTGCACGCTATTGAAGTGCAGACACTTCTGCTCGACCAGATCGAGCAGGCGGCCCGGGGTGGCGACCAGCACCTCGACACCGCAGCGGATTTCGGCGATCTGCGCCTTGATGTCGACGCCACCGTACACGCAGCAACTCCGGATCGGAACGTGCCTGCTGTAGGTTTTGACCGACTCGTGCACCTGGATTGCCAGTTCGCGTGTCGGTGCCAGCATCAGCACTCGGACCGGGTGGCGTGCGGGCGACGGGCTGGGGCTGGCGAACGGCAGAATGCGTTGCAGGAGCGGCAGCGTGAATGCGGCGGTCTTGCCGGTGCCGGTCTGGGCGCCGCCCATCAGGTCGCGGCCCGCGAGAACCAGTGGTATCGCTTGCGCCTGGATCGGTGTTGGTTCGAGGTAGCCCTTATCGGCAACGGCTTTGAGCAGATCGGGCGCCAGGCCGAGGTCGGTGAAACGTATTGGGGGGGATGCCTTCAAATCGCTCAAAGCAGTCAACGCTCGATCGCATTAAAATGTGATTATACCTTTATTCGGCGCGCCTGCCGGGCTTTAGCCCTGGCCAACGTGGCATGGCCTGAACGATGGGTCTCCTTTCACCCAGGAACGGGCCCGAGGAAGAGGAATCGCGGGAGAATTGCGGTGTGGGTCGGTCATCGCAACGATGGTGCTCAACATGAACGAAGCACGATCGAGCAGGTCGAGCCGTTCCTCAGCGCCGGCACCTCTATTTAATCCTCGGCGGCAGGCGACGCTGGCGAGCGGTATGAGCATCTCTGTCGCTTCCTCAAGCTCAAGCCCTTCGCGGGCCGGGGCCGCAAGAAGCGCGAGCGTGGCGTTCTGCTGAGGTACCGGTGATAGGCGCGACTGCTGACATCACCACCATTCAATCCATTGGTTGCATATGGAATCCTCTGAATTCCCAAGTCCGACAGACTGCCGGAACGATCAGCAGGCACCCCACAGACCGAACGTCGAGCACACGCCAGAAGCGACGGCTCCCTGGTAGCGCCGCCGCCACCGGCGTTGCGGCGACTCAATGATGGCGCCGCCTTGGCGCGTGTGTATTCCACGCAATCTGGACACCGATTCCACGGCAAACTGGACACCCATTC
>JBEOKH010000146.1:0-6209 GCA_040275625.1 Thauera sp.
CTGGTGGAGCGCGACACACGCGCGCTCGACGCACTGCACAACGCGGCAAAGACCCTACAGGCCGCGCAAGTAGAGATCGTGCGCGGCGATGCGGTAAGATTCGCGCAAACGACGCTGCGCAGTTTCGATGGCCTGTTCCTCGACCCACCCTATAACCAGGGCTGGCTCGAGCGGGTATTGCCCTGGATGGACAAACTGGTCCGGCCGCAAGGGTGGCTCTATGTCGAAGCCGAAGCCGTCGTGTCGAGTCTCGGCGCATGGCACGCGGTCAAGCAGGGCCGCGCCGGGCAGGTTCATTTCCATCTGATGCGCAGGAGCCAGGAATGAAGGAAGCGATCGCGGTCTATCCGGGCACCTTCGACCCGTTCACGCGCGGCCACGAGGATCTCGTGCGGCGCGCGGCGATCCTGTTCGAGAAGGTGGTGGTCGCGGTCGCACGCAGCACCAGCAAGAACCCGATCTTCGGGCTCGAAGAGCGGGTCGACATCGCGCGTGACGCGGTATCGGCCTTTCCTAATGTCGAAGTGGTCGGCTTCGACTGCCTGCTGATGGAATTCCTCCAGCAGCAGGATGCGCGCGTGATCATTCGCGGCCTGCGCGCGGTATCCGACTTCGAATACGAATTCCAGATGGCGGGGATGAACCGCAAGCTCTATCCGGACGTCGAGACGGTGTTCCTGACGCCCGGCGAAGAGTTCATGTTCATCTCCGCCACGATGGTGCGGGAGATCGCCCGCCTCGGCGGCGACGTCAGCAAGTTCGTGCAGCCCAGGGTGCTGGCACGGCTGCAGGAAAGACTCAAATCAAAGTAAACGCAAGGAAGCGAAGACCATGGCTCTGATGATTACCGACGAATGCATCAACTGCGACGTCTGCGAACCGGAGTGCCCGAACGGCGCCATCTACCAGGGCGAAGAGATCTACGAGATCGACCCCAACAAGTGCACCGAGTGCGTCGGCCACTTTGACGAACCGCAATGCCAGCAGGTGTGCCCGGTCGACTGTATTCCGCTCGACCCCGCCCGCGAGGAAACCAAGGACCAGTTGATGGCCAAGTTCCTGAAGCTGACCGGCAAGGCCTGATTGCGTCCGGCGCGACCAGGCGCCGGACGATTGCACCACGGCGCTGCAGCAGCGTCTCGCGGCTTGCGCCGCTCCCGCGGAAAACCGCTGCGATGCGGATCACGGTGGGCGCGGCGCGAGCCGCGCGCCTTTCGGACGATCGGTAACGCACGACACCGCCGCAAGGATGGCGCGCGCGTCCCGCACCACGCACCACACCCTGCGGATTGACGCAGCGCGTCCCGCTCAGGCCGCGGCGCGCACCGCCGCCTGCGGGGCGGTGGCCTCGCCGAGCGCCTGCTCCAGTCCCGCCCGCAGCGCATCGAGCTCGGCGAGCAGGGCGCGCACCGCCTCTTCGCCCTGCTTGAGCTCTTCGACGCGGTTTTCCAGCGTGTCGGTGGCCTCATGGATGCGCTTGACGCTCTCGAGCCGGCGCTTGAGCTGGATCTGGTACTCACGCACCTGGGTCTCGAGCGGCGACATCACCGCGCGCAGCCACTGCTCGACGTCGCGGTTGGCGAGCTCGAAGGTGCGCCGCGCCTGCACCGCGACCGTCTCGAAGAACTTCTGCGTGAGGGCGTGCTTCTCGGTGGTGACGAGCGTGAGTGCGGTGTTGATCTGGCGATTGAACGCCGCTTCCAGGCGATCGAGCTCCTTCTCGTAGCGCAGCGTGGAGAAGCCCTCGGGCGGCGTGAGCCTGAGCCCATGCTCGACGCTGAAGCGCTTGTACATCGCGTCAAGCATGCGCGTGATCTCGCCGATCTCCTCGGTCGAGCGTTGCAGGTTGCCGCGCAGGCTCTTGAAATAGCCCTGCATGGCGCTGCGCAGCCCGCGCGTGAAGGTCGACTCGAGCATCGCCTCGCGCGTGCGCCGCGTCTCGTCGCGCACCGCGTCGAGACCCATGTGCGAGAACAGGTTGTTGGTGAGATCGGTAAACACCGAACGCACCGCGTAGTACTTCTGCAGCCCCTGCTCGAACTCGTCCTTCTCGCTGCGGATCTTGCGCATCATGTATTCGATGACGCTCTGGTTCTTGCCGCGCAGGTCGGTGAGTTCCTGGAGTTGCTCGCGCAGGCCGCCAAGGCGCGCCTCGAGCAGCGCACGGGTGGCGGCGACCACCTCGCCGGTCTCGCCCAGGGTGTCCTCGCGCACGATCTCCTGCTTGGTCGGCAGCAAGTTTTCGGCAAGCGCGCGCTCGAGTTGCGGGATGCGGCTGCGCGCGAGCAAGGCGTCGTCGCCCTGGATGCGGGCGACCAGCCCCTTCTGTGCGGACACGGGAAACACCGCGCCACGGTCGACGCCGAGGGTGGCGGCGACCGAGTCGACCTGGCGGCTGATCTCAGCCTCGATGCGCGCCTCGTCGCGCAGCCCGTCCCACAGCCCGTCGATCTTGTTGAGCACGACCATGCGCCCGCGCTGGCGGTCGCCGCCACCCTGCAAGCAGTCGCGCCACACCGCGAGGTCGCTCTGGGTCACGCCGGTGTCGGCGGCAAGGATGAACAGCACCGCATGCGCGCTGGGCAGCATCGACAGGGTGAGCTCGGGCTCGGCGCCGATCGCGTTCAGGCCCGGCGTGTCGAGCACCACGAGGCCCTGCGCCAGCAGCGGGTGCGGGAACTGGATCACCGCATGCCGCCAGCGCGGGATATCGACGCGGCCCTCGGCGTCGGGGCGGATACCGTCGCCGCCCTCGGGGTCGATGCGGAATCCGAGCGCGACGGCATCGGCTGCGGTGACGAGCTCGGTCTCGCCGACCCGCGCCAGCGCGGCCTGCAACGCGGGTGCATCGAACGCGGCGAGCGGCAGGACGGTCCATTCTTCCGGGTAGCGCTTGAGTTCGCTGACCGGCGCCTGGCGTGCGCGGCTGCGGATCGGCAGCAGGCGCAACTCGGGCTGCGCCCCCGTGTGCCACTGCAGCTCGGTCGGGCACATCGTCGTGCGCCCGGCGCTCGAAGGCAGGATGCGGTCGCCATGGTCGGCGAAGAAGATCGCGTTGATCAGCTCGGACTTGCCGCGCGAGAACTCGGCGACGAAGGCCACCGTCAGCTTGTCGTCGCGCAGGCGGTCGAGCAGGTACTGCAGGCGCATGTCCGCCTGCGCGTTGCCGACGTCGTTGCGTGCCAGCCAGGTGCGCAGGCGGGTCACCGCATCGCTGGCGAGGCCGCGCCAGCGGCCGTAGGCGGAAAACTGTTCGGTCAGGTCGTTCATCGGCGTGCTCGTCGGACTGCCTGTCAGGGCATGAAGTGGCATGCAGGAAGCACGGCCATCGCGACCGCGCACACCCCTGCATTATTCACCATAACCCTTCACCCGCTGCGTACGCATGTCACGCTTGGCGGACGTTTCCCTGCCCGCTGGCGACGCTCAGGCGCGGCGCTGGCAGCGCGGGCAGAAGAAGGTGGCGCGCTGCGCGCTGAGGATCCGCCGCACCGGCGTGGCGCACACCCGACAGGGCTCACCGTCGCGGCTGTAGACGAAGTACTGCTGCTGGAAATAACCCGGGCGGCCATCGCCTCCGACGAAGTCGCGCAGCGTGCTGCCGCCGGCCTCGATCGCCGCCGCCAGCGTCGCGCGCACCGCGGCGACCAGCCGCGCACAGCGCTGGGGCCCTAGCCGGCCTGCGGCTTCGAGCGGATGAATGCGGGCGCGGAACAGGCTTTCCGAGGCGTAGATGTTCCCCACCCCGACCACCCGCCGGCTGTCCATCAGCACGTGCTTGATCGGCGCGCGCAGGCCGCGGGTGGCACGCAGCAGGCACTCGGCGTCGAAGCCGTCGTCGAGCGGCTCGGGGCCGAGCCCGGCAAGCAGGGGATGGCTCGCGGCCTCGCCCGCTTGCCACACCACCATGCCGAAACGGCGCGGATCGCGCAGGCGCAGCGCGCGCTCGCCGAAGACGAAATCGACATGATCGTGCTTGCCCGGCGCCTCGTCGCCCTCGACCACGCGCAGGCTGCCCGACATCCCGAGGTGCACGATCACGCTACCTTCACCGAAGCGCAGCAGCAAATACTTGGCCCGCCGGTCGACCGCCTCGAGCACACGCCCGGCGATGCGCGCGGGCAACTCGTCGGGCACCAGGACGCGCAGGCGCGGATTGCGCACCACCATCCGCGTCAGGGCGCGCCCTGCGACCAGCGGGCGAATGCCGCGGCAGGTGGTCTCGACTTCGGGCAGTTCGGGCATCGGTGCGACTCGCAGGAGGGGACGGACAGGCTGGACGGGTTGCAGCCGGGGCATCGAACTGCATACCATGGCATGAACGGAATTCTAGCCGAGCACTCGAAGCGTGCGCGGCACCTGCAAGCGCCGCCTGCTCCCGCGTCCGCCCCTGCAGCCCCCCACCGAAGGCCCCGGATCCATCCCATGAAAACCCAGTTTGCCCGCCTCGCCCGCTCCATCTGCCTGGCCCTGGCCCTGGCGCTCGGCGCCGGCGGCGCCGCGAGCGCGGCCAGCGGCGAGGCGACCGAAAGCAGTCTGCCCGCGCAGGCGCTGACGCCGCGCACGCTCTACCACTTCCTGCTCGCCGAGATCGCCGGCGCACGCGGACAGGTCGGCCTGTCCGCCCAGCTCTACCTCGACCTCGCACGCAGCACGCGCGACCCGCGCATCGCCCGTCGCGCCACCGAGATTGCGATGTATTCGCGCAACCTTGGCCTGGCACGCAATGCCGCGCAGACCTGGTCGGAAGTGGCTCCCGAGTCGGAGGAGGCGCGACGCGTGCTCGCCGGCCTCAGCGGTGCCGGTCGCGGCGAGGACATCAACCTCGAGACGATCCAGTTCCAGCTCGCGCGCGTGCTTGCGCAGTCGAACGGACGCCTCGCACAAAACCTGCTGAGCCTCGGTCATACCCTCGCCCAGGTGCCCGACAAGCAGGCCAGCCGCGCGATCATCAACCGTCTCACCGAGCCCTACCTCGACGTCCCCGAGGCGCACATCGCGCGCGCGCAGGCTGCACAGACGGTGGACGACCGCATGGGCGCGCTCGCCGCGGTCGACCGCGCACTCGAACTTCGCAGCGGCTGGGAGCCGGCGGTGCTGCTCAAGGTGCAGATCCTGCAGCAGGCGGGCGCCACCGCCGAAGCCCTGCGCCAGCTCGAAGCCGAGACCGCGCGCCATCCCTCCAGCCGTGCGCTGCGCGTGGCCAAGGCGCGCGCGCTGGTGAGCGCGCAGCGCTTCGCCGAGGCGCGCGCAGTCTTCGGCCAGTTGCTCGAAGTCTCACCGGACGATGCCGAACTGCGCTACGCGGCGGGCCTGCTGTCGCTGCAACTCGACGAGCCTGCGACCGCCGAGATGCATCTGGCGCGCGCACTCGCGGCCGGCCATCCACAACCCGACCTCATCCGCCTGCACCTCGGCCAGATCGCCGCGGATCGCGGCGAAGGCGAGGCAGCGCGCAAGTGGTTCGCCGAGATCGACAGCGACGAACTGCGCCCCGAGGCCACCGTGCGCAGCGCCTTCAGCCTCGCGCGGGAGGGACGCGTCGAGGCGGCACGCGCGCTGCTGCAGCGCGACGCCGATGACGCCGACATCGAACGCCGCTACCTCCTCGCCGAAGCGCAGATCCTGCGCGACGCCGGACGTCCGGCCGATGCCCTGGCGCTGATCGACACGGCACTGCGCGAATCCCCTGACGACGCCGGCCTGCTCTACGAGTCGGCGATGCTCGCCGAGCGCATCGACCGGCTCGACCTGCTCGAGACCCGGCTGCGCCGCGTGCTCGAACTGCAACCGGATCACGCCCACGCGCTCAATGCCCTCGGCTACTCGCTCGCCGACCGCAACCTGCGCCTCGAGGAAGCCGAAACGCTGATCGCGCGCGCGCACACCCTCGAACCGGCCGACCCCTTCATCCTCGACAGCCTGGGCTGGGTGCGCTTCCGCCGCGGCGACGCCACCACCGCGCTCGCCCACCTGGAGCGCGCCTACGCCATGCGCAAGGACGCCGAGATCGCGGCCCACCTCGGCGAGGTGCTGTGGTCGGTCGAGCGCCGCGAGGACGCGCGCCGGATCTTCGCCGAGGCGCTCGCCGCTCATCCGGACAACCAGCTGCTGAAGGACACCGCGCAGCGGCTCGGGATCCAGTGAAGCACGCCGCATCCACCCGCCGTCGCCGTGTGCGGCGGGCGCTGCTCGCCGCACACGGCGCG
>JBEOKH010000147.1:0-9392 GCA_040275625.1 Thauera sp.
TCTGCCAGGAGGCGGAGATCCCGGAATGGCTGCGCGACCGCCTCCCGGTGCTGTGGGCAGACGGCGAGCCGGTGTGGGTCGGCGGCATCGGCGTGGTGGCCGAATTTGCGTGCGCGACAGATGCGTCCGGCGTGCTGCCGGCGTGGCGTCCGGGTGCTCCGGCGTGGCCGTCGGCTGCTTCGCCGGGCTGAGCCCGAACGACGTCGGGGTCGCACGCGCGCGCGCGAGTTCAGCTGCGCAGCGTGGTCAGCAGCTGCGCGAGTTCCACGGCTGAACGCACCTCCATCTTCTCGAAGATACGCGAGCGGTGCGCCTCGACGGTGCGCATCGAGATCGACAGGTCGTCGGCGATCACCTTGTTGTACTTGCCTTCCAGGATCAGCTCCATGACCTCGCGCTCGCGCTGGGTCAGCGTGCCCAGCCGTGCCTCGACCGTCTCGCGGCTGGCGGCGGCGCGCTGGCGTTCGCTGTCGGTGGCGAGCGCCTTTTCGACCAGGTCGACCAGGTCGTGGTCGTTGAACGGCTTCTCGATGAAGTGGAAGGCGCCCTTCTTGAGCGCAGCGACCGCCATCGGCACGTCGCCGTGGCCGGTGATGAAGATCACCGGCAACTGACTGCCGCGCGCCAGCAGCGCGTCGAAGCATTCCAGCCCACTCATGCCGTGCATGCGGATGTCGAGCACGATGCAGCCGCGCCAGTCGCCGCGCCATTCGGCGAGGAAGGATTCGGCCGAGGGCCAGCTCCGGCAGGCGACGCCGCGCGTCTTGAACAGCCACTCGAGGGCGTCGCGGATGGCGTCGTCGTCGTCGATGATGTGCGTGCAGGCGGGGTTCATGCGATGTCGGCGTCCACCGGGAGTGACAGGATGAAGATGGTACCGCCGCCCGGGCGGGATTCGAAAGCCAGGCGGCCGTGGTGCAGCTCGGCGATCGAGCGGCAGATGTTGAGCCCCATGCCCATGCCTTCCTGCTTGGTGGTGAAGAAGGGCTCGAACAGGCGGGCGGCGGTCTCGGCGGGGATGCCGGTGCCACGGTCGGCGACGGTGACGGTCACCTGGCGCCCCTCGCGCGCGCTCTGCACGTCGATCACGCGTGCCTCGGCCGCGGTGTCGCGCATCGAGTCCATTGCGTTGCGCACCAGGTTGACCGCGATCTGCTCGATCATCACTGCGTCGGCGACCACCGGGGGCAGATCGGTGGCGAGCGCGCTGCGGATCTGCATGCGGCGCTTGCGGGCGTCGGCCTCGATCAGCCCGATCGCGTCGCGGATCACCGCGTTGAGGTCGAGCGGCACGCGCTTGGGCTCGGAGCGACGCACGAAGTCGTGCACCCGGCGGATGATCTCGCCGGCACGTTTTGCCTGGCGGGCGATGCGCTGGTGGATGTCGAGCAGTTCGCCGCGGTCGAGTGTGTCCTCGCCCTGCAGGCGGTTGACGCAGCCGGAGGTGTAGCTGGCGATCGCCGCCAGCGGCTGGTTGAGCTCGTGGGCGAGCGTGGACGCCATCTCGCCCATCGTGATCAGGCGCGAACTTTGCTGCAGGCGTTCCTCCTGCTGGCGGGCCTGCTCGCGGGCACGCTTCTGCTCGGTGATGTCGAGCACCGAGCCCATCCAGCCGGTGTGGTGGCCGGTGGCGTCGATCAGCGGCGCCTCGAACACCAGTACGTCCAGGGTCTCGCCGTTCTTGCGCCGCAGGCGTACCTCGGTGCCCTCGGTGGCGCTGCCTGCCGCCATGATCTGGCGGTGCAGCTCGAAGGTCTGCTCAAGGTGTTCCGGGTCCCAGTAAGGCATCGGCGCCTTCTTGCCGAGCAGTTCGTCTGCCGTGAAACCGGTCATGCGGCAGAAGGCGGAGTTGACGTAGGTGAGCCGGCCTTCGAGATCGCGTGCGCGCATCCCGGTGAGCATCGAGTCCTCCATCGCCTTGCGGAACACCGACTCGGCACGCAGCGCCACCTCGGCCTGCTGGCGGCGGGCGAGCTGGCGGCGCAGTTGCATCACGCTCCACACGATGATGCCGGCGAGCAGCACGATCGAGGCGCCGAGCAGCACCGGGATCCAGCGCGGCTGGCTGCGGTAGGCGCTGATCTGCAGCGTCAGGCCGTAGCCGGGGGGATCGAAAGGGATCGAGTACGACAGCCGTGGCGATAGTGGCGCCACCTTGGACTTGGCTGCGAGCTCGCGTCCGTCGCGATCGAGCACCGAGAGGTGATAGCGCTCCGAGAACCACCATGGCAGCTCGCGCATCACCAGGTCGGATAGCGAATACACGCCGACCACCACGCCGACCTGTGCGTCGTCCGACCACGCGGGCGCGTGCACCTCGAAGTGATGGACGCCGCCTGGGGCCGGATACGCTTGTCCGTACACCGCGCGGCCGATGCCGCGTGCGAGGCGGAAGCTCGAGGCGTCCACCGGCGACGACGCGGCGTCGTCCGTCGCGTCGGCCGCGAAAGGTGTGGCGGTCAGCGGCGGCATCGCGCCCAGCACGCGACCGTCCGGGGCCAGCCAGAGGATGCGCACCAGGCCGCGCTCTGCGCTCAACAGGCTGGCGACGCGCGCTTCGGTCTGCGGCGCGAGCGGGCCAGCGCGGAACAGCTCGGGGCCGATCTCCTGCAGGTGGATCGCGTTGCGGTCGAGGTTGAAGCGCAGGTTCTGCTCCATCCACAGCACGTCGCTGATCAGGGTCGCACGCTGCGCCTCGTCGTCGTACTCGCGGGTCAGCCACACCAGTGCGGCGATCGCGATCAGGAACAGCGTCAGGCTCAGGTAGGGCAGGTGCTGCAGCCAGCGCCGGCGCGCGGGCTGGGCGGTGGGCTGCGGAGTGTAGGCGGGGCTCATCGAAGGCGGCCGGTCGCGCCGGCCCGGCCGGCTGCGGTTGTCACGAATGCGGACATCCACAATAGCAGGCCCCTCGAGCCGAAACGATACTGATGCCAGACACAGCGAAACTTATCGCCGGTCGGACGAGTTGCCCGGCACCGACCGGGTGGCCGCAATTCACCCTGATGCAGTTCTCTCGGAGGAGATATCTTCATGAAGATTCGTGCGCTTCTGGTCGGTCTGGTTGCCGTCGGTCTGTCTGCCGCTGCGGTTGCAGCGGACCCCATCGTGATCAAGTTCAGCCACGTCGTGGCCCAGGACACGCCCAAGGGCAAAGCCGCGGAAAAATTCAAACAGCTGGCGGAGCAATACACCAGCGGCGCGGTCAAGGTCGAGGTGTACGCCAACAGCACGCTGTACAAGGACAAGGAAGAGATGGAAGCGCTGCAGCTCGGCGCCGTCCAGCTCCTCGCCCCCTCGCTGGCCAAGTTCGGCCCGCTCGGTGTGCGCGAGTTCGAGGTCTTCGACCTGCCCTACATCTTCGACGGCTATGACGCGCTGAACAAGGTCACCCAGGGCGCGGTCGGCCAGCAAATGCTCGCCAAGCTCGAGCCCAAGGGCATCAAGGGTCTGGCGTTCTGGGACAACGGCTTCAAGTCGTTCTCGGCCAACACGCCGATCCACAAGCCGGAGGACCTGAAGGGCAAGAAGATGCGCATCCAGTCATCCAAGGTGCTCGAAGAGCAGATGCGCGAGGTCAAGTCGCTGCCGCAGGTGATGGCCTTCTCCGAGGTCTACCAGGCGCTGCAGACCGGCGTGGTCGATGGCACCGAGAACCCGCACTCCAACCTCTACACCCAGAAGATGCACGAGGTGCAGAAGCACATGACCCTGACCGACCACGGCTACCTCGGCTACGCGGTCATCACCAACAAGAAGTTCTGGGACGGCCTGCCGGCCGAGGTGCGCACGCAGCTCGACAAGGCGATGAAGGAATCCACCGTCTACGCCAACCAGATCGCCAAGGAAGAGAACGACAAGTCGCTGGCGGCGGTGCGCGCCTCGGGCAAGACCGAGATCCACACCCCGACCGCCGAGGAAAAGGCCGCGTTCAAGAAGGCGTTCGCGCCGGTTCACAAGAAGATGGAGTCGCGCATCGGGGCCGAACTGATCCAGTCAATCTACAAGGAAACGGGTTTCGATCCAGCCAAGCTGTAATCCGATCTTCTCTACACCCAACAGCGCCCGTCAGGCCACGCAGACCCGACGGGCGTTTTTTCGGGGGAAAACAATCATGAACAAGCTGCTCGACCGCCTCGAGGAGTTCATCATCGCCGCCCTGATGGCCGTGGCGACCGTGGTGATCTTCATCTCGGTGGTGCATCGCTACGCGTCCGGGTACGAAATCCCGGGGCTTCAGGACTGGCTGCTCGAGCTGAACTTCGGCTGGGCGCAGGAGTTCTGCATCATCCTCTTCGTGTGGATGGCCAAGTTCGGCGCCGCCTATGGCGTGCGCACCGGCATCCACGTCGGCGTCGATATCCTCATCAACAAGCTCTCGGGCACCTCGCGCGCGGCGCTGATCAACATCGGCCTGGTGTGCGGCGCGCTCTTCACCGGCCTCATCGGCCTCTTCGGCGCGTTGTTCGTGTGGGAGAACGGCATGGCCTACGAGACCTTGTCGCTGTTCGGTGGCGACATCGGCGACTTTTACGAGGGTCCGACCACGCCCGACCTCGAGTGGCCGACCTGGATGGTGTACTCGGCCGTGCCGCTGGGCTCCTTCCTGATGTGCTACCGCTTCCTGCAGGTGATGGTGAGCTTCGCCCGTACCGGCGAGCTGCCTACCCACGACCATGGCCACGTCGAAGGCCTGGACGACGAGGACGACGAGAACGTGCTGCTCGAGGGCGAGGCGTTCTCGATCGCCGAAGACATCGAGCACGCCCGCCGCGAGGCCGAGGCCAAGCGCCCGGGCTCGGGAAAGTGAGGGAGACGACATCATGACCAACACGATTGCAATCTTCGGTCTGCTCATCGTCCTCATGGCGATCGGCATGCCGGTGGGCGTGGCGCTCGGCCTCACGGTACTGAGCTTCATGTTCATCTTCACCGACGTGCCGCTCGAATCCGTGGCGCTCAAGATGTTCACCGGCATCGAGAAGTTCGAGATCATGGCGATCCCGTTCTTCATCCTCGCCGGCAACTTCCTGACCCACGGCGGGGTGGCGCGACGGATGATCAACTTCGCCACCTCCATGGTCGGCCACCTGCGCGGCGGCCTGGGTATGTCGGCGGTGCTGGCGTGCGCGCTGTTCGCCGCGGTGTCGGGCTCGAGCCCGGCGACGGTGGTGGCGATCGGCTCGATCCTGATCCCGGCGATGATCAAGCAGGGCTATCCGCTGCGCTTCGGCGCCGGCGTGGTGGCCTCGGCCGGCGGCCTGGGCATCCTGATCCCGCCCTCGATCGTCATGGTGATGTACTCGGTGACGACCAACACCTCGGTCGGTGCGCTGTTCATGGCGGGCGTCATCCCGGGCCTGCTGCTGGCCTTCATGCTCGGCCTGTGCACCTGGTACGTGGCGCGCAAGAACAACTACCCGACGCTGCCGCGCACGAGCTGGACCAAGCGCGTCAAGCACTTCCGCAAGGCCTTCTGGGGGCTGATGCTGATCGTCGTAGTGATGGGCGGCATCTACTCGGGCATGTTCACGCCGACCGAGGCGGCGGCGATGAGCGCGGTGTACGCGTTCTTCATCGCGGTGTTCGTGTACAAGGACCTGAGCTTCAAGCAGATCCCGCGCGTGCTGCTCGATTCGGCCAACATGAGCGCGATGCTGCTGTTCATCATCGCCAGCGCGGTGCTGTTCTCCTTCATCCTCACCAGCGAGCAGATCCCGCAGCGCATGGCGGACGCGATCGTCGCCAGCGGCATGGGCCCGATCGGCTTCCTGATCGTGGTGAACCTGCTGCTGCTGGTGGCCGGTGCGCTGATGGAGCCGTCGTCGATCATCCTCATCCTGGCGCCGATCCTGTTCCCGGTGGCGGTGGCGCTGGGCATCGATCCGATCCACTTCGGCGTCATGATCGTGGTGAACATGGAGATCGGCATGATCACGCCGCCGGTGGGCCTGAACCTCTTCGTGGCGAGCGGCATCACCAAGGCAGGCCTCACCGAGATGAGCAAGGCGGTGATGCCCTGGCTGTACACGATGCTGGTGTTCCTGATGATGATCACCTACATCCCGAGCATCTCGACCTTCCTGCCCAGGGTGATGGGCATGATGTAAGTGCCGGAGCGCCCGCTGCGGCAAGCGAGCGCTGAGACCGTCCCCAGCAATCCCCGCAGGGCGGTAACGCCGGGCGGGGATTGCCCATTTGGGCCCGGCTGCTTGCGTCGCCTTACATCCGCGAGCCTGCCAGGCGCGTCGGTGGCACGCGAAACCTGTTAAAATTTCGCGCTTTTTTCCTAACCTTACGCTTCGCACAAGCGCAGTCCCGGAGTTTTCCATGGCAATCGAACGCACCCTGTCCATCATCAAGCCCGACGCCGTCGCCAAGAACGTGATCGGCCAGATCTACGCCCGTTTCGAAGGCGCCGGCCTCAAGGTCATCGCCGCGAAGATGGCGTACCTCTCCGAGCGTGAGGCCGGCGAGTTCTACGCCGTGCACAAGGCGCGTCCGTTCTTCAAGGACCTGGTCTCGTTCATGACCTCCGGCCCGGTGATGATCCAGTGCCTGGAAGGCGAGAACGCCATCGCCAAGAACCGCGAGCTGATGGGCGCCACCGACCCGAAGAAGGCCGACAAGGGCACCATCCGCGCCGACTTCGCCGAGTCGATCGACGCCAACGCGGTGCATGGCTCCGACGCCCCCGAGACCGCTGCCGTGGAAATCGCCTTCTTCTTCCCGGGCATGAACGTTTATTCGCGCTGAGCGGTCCGTACCAGCGGCCCGTCGCGCACGCTTCGCGGTGCACACGCACCGCGCGCGGCGTGGTCGGGCCGTTTGCATTACGGTCGATCCGTTTTCATCGCGGATCCCCGCTTTTGAGGAGTGAAGTTTCAGGCATGAGCACATCCGCAGTCGCGCCCTCGGTCGCCCCGGTCAATCTGCTCGACTTCGATGTGGACGGTCTCGTCGCGTGGTTTGCCGCGCTGGGCGAGAAGCCGTTCCGCGCCCGTCAGGTGATGCGCTGGATGCATCACGAGGGCTGCGGCGACTTCGACGCCATGACCGACGTCGCCAAGTCCTTGCGCGCCAGGTTGAAGGACATCGCGGTGATCCGCCCGCCGGTGCCGGTGCGCGACTCGGTCTCGGCCGACGGCACACGCAAGTGGCTGCTCGACGTGGGCAACGCCAACGCGGTCGAGACCGTGTTCATCCCTGAAACCAGCCGCGGCACCCTGTGCGTGTCCTCGCAGGCGGGCTGCGCGCTCGACTGCGCGTTCTGCTCCACCGGCAAGCAGGGCTTCAACCGCAACCTGAGCGCGGCGGAGATCATCGGCCAGCTCTGGCTGGCGAACAAATTGCTCGGTGCCGCACGGGGCGAAGCAAATGAAGGCGCGCTGGACCTCGAAGCCGGCGAGCAGGACAACGGCCGCATCATCAGCAACGTGGTGATGATGGGCATGGGCGAGCCGCTCGCCAACTTCGACAACGTCGTCACCGCGCTGCGCCTGATGCTCGACGATCACGCCTACGGCCTGTCGCGCCGCCGTGTGACCGTGTCGACCTCGGGCATCGTGCCGGCGATGGACCGCCTGCGCGACGAGTGCCCGGTGGCGCTGGCGGTGTCGCTGCATGCCTCCAACGACACCTTGCGCGACCGCCTGGTGCCGATCAACCAGAAGTACCCCCTGCGCGAGCTGATGGCCGCCTGCCGGCGCTACCTCGAGCGCGCCCCGCGTGACTTCGTCACCTTCGAGTACGTCATGCTCGATGACGTCAACGACAGCGACGCGCACGCCCGTGAACTGGTTGCGCTGGTGCGCGACACGCCGTGCAAGTTCAACCTGATCCCGTTCAATCCCTTCCCCAACTCCGGTTTCCAGCGTTCGGCGGCGGAGCGCATCCGCCGTTTTGCCGGTATCCTCGTCGATGCCGGTATCGTGACGACCACGCGCAAGACGCGTGGCGACGACGTCGATGCGGCGTGCGGCCAGCTCGCGGGCCAGGTCCAGGACAGGACGCGGCGCACCGTGCGCCTGCACCAGGCAGGGGAGAAGATGTGATGAAGTTCCGTTTCACGCCAGTCGTGCTGGCCATCGCGCTGGCGATCGGTGGCTGCGCCAGTGCCCCGGGCGGGCCGGCCGGGACAACCGCGACCAGTCGACCGATGTCCGACATCAATCCGGTCACGCCAGGCGATGCGCGCGCGCGCGTCCATGTCGAGCTTGGCATGGCGTATTTCGAAGTTGGGCGCTACGACATCGCACTCGACGAGGCGAGGGTTGCGCTCACCGACAGCCCGGCCTATGCGCCCGCGTTCCACCTGCTCGGCCTCGCCTACATGTACATCGAAGAGCACGACGCGGCGCGCGAGAACTTCGAGCGTGCGCTGCGCGAGGCGCCGGGCGATCCCGAGTTCAACAACAGCTACGGCTGGTTCCTGTGCGCGCGCGGCCAGGAGCGTGAGGGGCTCGAGCGCCTGGCGCTCGCGGCACGCAACCCCTATTACCGCCACCAGACCCGGCCGCTGACCAACTCCGCCCTCTGCCACCTGCGCCTGAAGGACGATGCCGCCGCCGAGCTCCAGCTCATGCGTGCGGTGCAGGCCGATCCCGAGAACGCGCAGGCGCTCTATCTGCTCGCCGACATCGCCTACCGCGGCGGACGCTACGAGCAGGCACGCAGCCACCTGATCCGGCTGCACCAGGCGCACGGCCCGAGCGCGGCGTCCGCGTGGCTGGGTGTGCGTACCGAGCGCCGATTGGGCAATGCCGATGCCGAGGCGAGCTATGCCTCGCAGCTGAGCAGCCGCTTCGCCGAGTCGGATGAACACAAATTGATGAATCAAGGGAAGTTCGAGTGAGCAGCATCCAGTCCGAGAATCCCGTGGCCGGTGCCGATCGGTCACCCTCGCCGGGCGCCCGCCTGCGCAGTGCGCGCGAGGCGCGCGCTGAGTCGGTACACGAGGTCGCCTTTGCCATCAAGCTCAGCCCGCGGCAGATCGAAGCCCTCGAGAACGACGATTTCGCCGCGCTGCCGGGCATGGCCTTCGTACGCGGCTTCGCCCGCAACTATGCGCGCTACCTTGGCCTCGACGCTGCGCCGCTGCTCGAGGGTATCGCGCGCCTCGCCGGGGCCGGTGCGCCCGACCTGTCGCCGATCCGCAATGCCGACGGCGATCTGCCGGCGGGCGGGAGTGGACGCCGCGGACAGTTTCCGGCGGGCATGGTCGTCGTCGCATTGCTCGTCTTGCTCGGAGTGGGCTGGTACTTCGACTGGTTCAGTACCGAGCCGCCGCCGCAGGCCGACCTGCAGATCGAGTCCGCGCCGGCGTTCGTGCCGGCGCCGGTCGAGCAGGTGCCGGTGTTGCCCGACTTCGGTGCCTTCATCAGGATGATGCCGAT